>DULL01000030.1 GCA_012840395.1 Clostridiaceae bacterium
ACGGTGGGATTTTCAGAGGTTAAAGTGCCGGAAAAGCCGATTTTACAAGGTTTCCGGCGGTCTGTAACTTCCGCTAAAGTGCATTACATTCCCGATGTTTCCGGTTATGCTGCAAAACTCAAAATCCAGCGGTAGCAATACCATGTCGGTTCGAGTCCGACCTTCGGCACCAGTTGAATTGAAAGTAGTATCAAGCGTTATTCTCGTTTGATACTACTTTTTTTTGAAAAAAATTAGCCTGTATTTAACCCTTATCCAGACTGCTAGCAAAGCATTAATTGAGGACTAATAATTTTTTACTACTTAAATTCAATAAATGGAATTTGGGAGTTTTTTATATTAATATCTATTTGGAAGATATCTGAAGATTTAACGAAGAAAATAGCTTTTTTTAATATTATTTGGAACATATGAGTAATAATGCTAATAAATCACTATTAGTATAAATTGACTTTACAATTCGTAAGTATAAAATAATAGTTGTTAGCACTCTGTTAAAGTGAGTGCTAATATTATGATTAACATCTATCATGACATGTCTATATATTACTGCTTAATTATTTTATCATTCTGCTGGTAAAAGCAGTTATTTGAAAATTCACAAGAAAAGGAGCTGAATGATTATGAAGATAAGGCCATTGGGAGCAAGAGTTTTATTAAAAGAGGTAGAAGCTGAAGAAACTACCAAGAGTGGCATTGTTCTGCCCTCAAACGCAAAGGAAAAACCTTACATGGCTGAAGTAATTGAAGTTGGTCCTGGAGAAGTAAAGGACGGTAAAGAAATTAAAATGTATGTGAAAAAGGGAGATAAGGTGCTTTACAGTAAATATGCAGGGACAGAAATTAAGTCAGATAACCAGAAGTACCTTATCATTGAACAGGACGACATTCTAGCAATAGTTGAATAATGGAGGTGGTAAGTATGGCAAAAATGATTACATTCGACGCAAAAGCTAGAAAATCAATTGAAACAGGTGTTAATAAACTTGCAAACACCATAAAGATAACACTAGGACCCAAAGGAAGAAATGTTGTTATAGAAAAGAAATTTGGTTCACCGATTATAACCAATGACGGAGTAACTATTGCAAAGGAAATTGAGTTGGAAGATCCTTATGAAAATATGGGAGCACAACTTGTTAAGGAAGTTGCAAGTAAAACCAATGATGTGGCTGGTGATGGTACAACAACTGCCACCCTTCTGGCCCAGGCAATTGTTAAAGAAGGTCTGAAGAATATTGCCGCAGGGGCAAATCCTATGATTCTTAAAAAAGGTATAGAAAAGGCTGCCGACAAGGTTGTTGAATATATAAAAAGCAACAGCCAGAAAGTCAAAGGTAAACATGACATGGCCTTTGTAGCAACCATTTCTTCCGGTGATGAAAGTATCGGTAACCTAATTGCTGATGCAATGGAAAAAGTTACAGCAGATGGAGTTATAACCATTGAAGAAAACAAAACCGCTGATACTATAATAGAGATAGTGGAAGGAATGCAGTTTGACAGGGGTTACATATCTCCATATATGGTTACAGATAATGAAAAGATGGAAGCCGTACTTGAAAACCCCTACATCCTAATAACCGATAAGAAAATCAGTAATGCCCAGGACTTATTACCAGCCCTTGAAATTATTTTGAAAAACGGCGGAAAACTACTTCTTATTGCTGAGGATGTTGAAGGTGAAGCCTTAGCAACCCTTGTTGTTAACAAATTAAGAGGTACTTTTACCTGTGTAGCTGTAAAAGCTCCCGGCTTTGGCGACAGACGGAAAGAAATGCTCCGCGATATTGCAATCCTGACAGGCGGACAAGTAATTTCTGAAGAAGTAGGTTTAACCCTTAAGGATATTAAACTTGGATGGTTTGGAAAAGCTAAATCTGTAAAAGTACAGAAAGAAAATACCATTATTATAGGCGGAGCAGGAAATGAGAAAGAAATCAAGGAAAGAATCGAGTCCATCAAAAAGCAAATAGAAATTACAACTTCAAATTATGATAAGGAAAAACTAAACGAAAGGCTGGCAAAGCTGGCTGGTGGCGTAGCAGTAATCCGTGTGGGCGCCGCAACAGAAACTGAAATGAAGGAAAAGAAATATAGAGTTGAAGATGCTCTTAATGCCACAAGAGCAGCTGTGGAAGAAGGAATAGTACCTGGGGGAGGTACAGCCTATATCAATGCAATCCCGGAAGTTAAAAAGCTTGTTGATAGTCTTTCCGGGGATGAAAAAACTGGTGCATCAATCATTCTAAGAGCATTAGAAGAACCTCTGCGCCAGATAGCTATAAATGCAGGTCTTGACGGTTCAGTTATCGTTGAAAAGGTAAAGAACAGTGAAAAAGGAATTGGCTTTGATGCTGTAAAAGACGAGTTTGTAAATATGTTTGAGGCAGGAATTATCGACCCTGTGAAAGTTACTCGTTCCGCTTTACAAAATGCGGCATCTGTAGCAGCTTTGATCCTTACGACCGAAAGCGCTGTGGCTGATAAACCAGAAAAAGAACCGCCAACTCCTCCTTCTCCTCCTGGAGATATGGATTATTAAGCCCTTAAAGGGAAGTATACAATATGTTATTGGGGACTTACCCCGGAAGAGAAGTATTACCATACCTTAAAAACATGGCTGCAGATTTTAGTTCTGCAGCCATTATTTATCCTATTTTATTGACATATTTCCATTTATGTTAAATAATAAATATAAAAATATAAGAATATAAGAATTCTGGTACTAATGAGTTATTATATTATATACTTTTTTTATGTTCCGCTTTTACGCTTTCTATTCACTAAATACTTTAAGAGCCGATATATTAGATATATTATATATACTTCTTTTGGCAGACATATATTTACCTCTGCTAAACATTGATAACTAACCATACCAGAAAGGTTTAAAATTTATATGGATATATACAAAGCCGGAAGAAAAAATATTCTAATAAGTAGAATCAAAAGTTGTATTACAAGCATTCCTCATATTTTAATTTTTTTATTTCTTCTTGCAGCTTTAATTTCCTTTATATCAAATAAAACAATTTTATGGACCTTTTCTGATCATACTCAACTATGGCATATTTACATTATATCAATAGTAGTAGTTCCAATACTGCTTTTTATTCTTTTAAAATTCTTTAATGGAAATTCTCAATCGCAAAACCATTTATTAAATATATTTATTACAGTACTTATTTGTCTCATCCCAAGAATTATATGTATAAATGTTATAAGCATTAAACCAGTTTCTGATTTTGAAACTTATCATATCTTTGCAAGTGAGCTATCAAAAGGGAATATACCAGGTAAAATGTATATTTCCATTTTTCCTCACACTATAGGGTATCCTGCAGTTTTATCCATATTCTACAGAATTTTCGGGGCAAAGGTTATTGTGGCGCAGATTATGAATATTATTCTAAGCTGTGGCATTGCTGTTTTAATATATATTTTGGGAAGCAAGCTTCATAGCAGGAGGTGCGGGGTAATAAGCGCAATTATCTGGTCGCTATGGCCTTCTCAGATTTTTTATGTCTCCTTTGTTTCTACCGAAACTCTATTTGTTTTTCTGAACTTATTATGTATAGTATTTTTTATACAGATTTTAGAATCCAGGCTAAACAATATAATATCATTAATATTGTTTATTCTGCTTGGAGCATTATGCGCATTTGCAAACTCAATCCGGCCAGTTGCATTGATTACATTAGTGGCAATATGTATATTCCTGGTATTATATAATGTTAAGAGGACCTCATATTTTCCATATGACGAAGTAATTAACATTTACCGTCCTTTTGAAACCTATAATGATAAAGGATTTAATAAAATTTTGATTTTAGCAGTTATTTTGATGTCCTATCTTATTACAAGCAAAGCAATCCAGGCAGTTATTTCAAACAAGATAGAAAGGCCATTACCTTCCAAACCCTTTGGATATAGTCTTTATATTGGAACAAACTATGACTCCAATGGTGTTTGGAATCAAGATGATGCAAATACTTTAGGCACACTAATGAGTGACCTCAATATGACACCGCAGATGATTCATGATACATTAACAAAATTGGCAGTTAACAGGCTGAAAGAAAAAGACACTTCACAAACTGTAAACCTTGTTTGGAATAAATTTAATACTATGTGGTCAGCAGACAGTGATTTTGTTAACTATATGAAAAATGCCATAGATGAAAAAAGTCCTTCTACATATGATTTCTTCTCAAAATATGATCGTCTGCTCATAAGAACTTCCAACTTTTACTATCACGTTTTCCTGTTAATTGCAGGAGTAGGAAACTTAATACTTCTATTCAGAAGAAAAACCTATTATTCTATGATATGCATCATAATTATTGGCTATATTGTTGCTCATTTCTTTCTTGAGGTAGCAGGAAGATATCATTATCCCGTAATTTCATTAATCTCTTTATTATCCGGTTATGGCCTGGTATCCTTAAGCCAGCTCCTTAACTTTGGTGAGAAATCAGAAGTTTACATTTAAGCGTTCCTTCCTAAAACTGCAATAACAGAAAGCTATAAGTAACCATATTGTGGAATTGGCATTCAAATAATTAATAAAAGATGAAATTAATAGTGAAATTGCAGGATTTTATAAACATTATTGCATAATTAAGCATAGAATGCTTTAATAAGTATAATAAAATCAGATAAATAAATTAAGCAAATAATTTATAGTACAAATTTTGTATTTTTTTTCTAAAAAATATATTGCACACAAATGAAATTTTATTTATAATAAATTTCATGATATTATATAATTTTAATATTTTGTGTAGACAATAGCAATTACAATAGCCAATAGAGTATATGCCGTGTCAGGTTGAGATATATTAAGCTAATAAGGCTAACACTGCGGAATGAGGATATGTCCCGTCCCTGTATAATTTGTATAGGTACGGGTTTTTTAATTATAACATAACTTATCCGATTAGATATATACATGAACACAGAGCTTTAAACACAAAATATATTTAAATTGAAGGAGTTGAACTTATGAACATAACAATTGATGATATAAAATATATTGCCAAACTTGCCAAGCTTCGGTTCAGCGAAGAAGAAGTGTTAAAGCTTACCTCAGAGTTTGAGAGCATTTTAGCTCATTTCAAGTCTATAGATAAAATGAATCTTGACAATGTAGATTTAAACCAGTATTCATCTGATAACAAAACAATAACCAGACCTGATGTTGTTAAAAATTATGAGGATAAATCAAAGCTTTTTCAAAATGTTAAATCCAAGCGGGATACATTTATAGTAATACCGAAGATAATCGAGTAGCCAGGAGGTAAATAGATGAGCTTAGAATTCATGAGTGCAGAGGATATAAGAAAGGGTATTGAAGAAAAAAGGTTCTCAGCAGAGGAAATAGCAGTAAAATTCATTGAAAATATTAAAACAAAAGATAATGAAATAAATGCATTTTTATTACTATGTGAAGAAAAGGCAATAGAACAGGCTAAATTGATTGATAAGAAAAAAAGTAAAGGAGAGCCACTTGGAAAACTTGCAGGAGTTCCTGTTGCAATCAAGGACAATATTTGTACTGATGGTATCAGGACAACTTGCGCATCCAGAATGCTCGAGGATTTCATACCTCCATATAATGCTACTGTTGTTGATAAGCTCATTAATGAAGATGCCATTATTATAGGAAAAACAAATATGGATGAGTTTGCCATGGGATCTTCCACTGAAAACTCTGCCTTTAAAATAACTAAGAATCCAAGAGATTTGACCAGAGTGCCTGGAGGTTCTTCAGGAGGTTCTGCCGCAGCGGTTGCAGGGGATATGGTTCCCGTATCTCTTGGCTCAGATACCGGAGGTTCAATAAGGCAGCCGGCTGCCTTTTGCGGAGTGGTAGGATTGAAACCCACTTATGGACTGGTATCACGCTATGGCTTAATTGCTTTTGGTTCATCTCTGGATCAAATCGGGCCTTTTTCCAAAACCGTCAGAGACTCGGCTTTAGTACTGGAAGTTATTCAGGGAAGAGACAAAAGGGACAGCACTTCCTATGATGGAGACTATGAAACCGATTATTTATTAAACATAGATGCCGGAATTAAGGGTATGAGAATAGGTGTCCCAAAAGAATTTTTCTCAGAAGGGCTGGATAAAGAAATTGACGCATCAATAAGAGATAGTATTGAAATATTAAAATCATGTGGAGCATTAGTTGAAGAAACGTCTATTCCCATTGTGGATGAAGGTTTATCAGCATACTATATTATATCTTCTGCAGAAGCCAGTTCTAATCTTGCAAGATATGACGGGATACGGTATGGACACAGAACTAAAGATTATGAAAATGTTGAAGAGTTAATAGAAAAATCCAGAAGTGAAGCTTTCGGGGCTGAAGTTAAAAGAAGAATCATGCTTGGTACTTATGCACTTTCTTCCGGTTATTATGATGAATATTATAAAAGGGCGCAAAAGTTCAGAAAAGTGTTAAGAGAACAATTTGAAGAGAGCTTTAAAAAATTTGATATTGTTATTGGACCTACCTCTCCGGTATTGCCTTTCAAAATTGGTGAAAAGAAAAGTAATCCTCTCGAAATGTATCTTGCAGATGTATATACAGTTAACATAAATCTGGCAGGTCTTCCTGCAGTATCACTGCCCTGTGGACTAAGCCACGAAAAACTTCCGATTGGTTTACAATTAATCGGGCCTCGTTTTGGAGAAAAGAAAATACTTCAGGCTGCTTATACCTTAGAAAGAGAGCTTCAATTAGAGCTGTAAAGAGTGGAACCTGAATGTGCTGATAATGGAGGTTGTTCATATGAATTATGAAACAGTAATTGGGCTTGAAATACATGCTGAGTTAAACACAAAATCCAAAATTTTTTGTGAATGTTCAACAAAATTTGCTTCAAAGCCAAACGAAAATACCTGTCCTGTATGTACCGGACTGCCGGGAACACTCCCAGTTTTAAATGAGGAGGTTGTAAACCTGGCCATTAAAGCAGGTATAGCGTTAAATTGCAATATAAACATGATTAATAAAATGGACAGAAAGAATTATTTTTATCCTGACCTTCCAAAGGCTTATCAAATATCCCAATATGATTTGCCCATTTGTACAGGAGGGTTTGTTGAGTTTGAATGTGAGGGAAAAACTGTTAAAGTCCGTATAAACAGGATTCACATAGAGGAGGATGCCGGTAAATTAATACACCTCGAAGATGAACCCTACTCGCTCATTGATTATAACAGGGCAGGAGTTCCTCTGATAGAAATAGTATCTGAACCAGATATGCATTCACCACTTGAAGCAGTAACATTTTTACGGACATTAAAATCAATACTTGAATATTGCGAAATTTCGGACTGCCGTATGGAACAGGGATCTTTAAGATGTGATGCAAATATATCCCTAAGGCCTGCAGGAAGTAAACAATTTTATACAAAAGTAGAAATAAAAAATATCAACTCTTTCAAAGAACTGCAAAAAGCCCTTGAAGATGAAGAAAACAGGCAAAGGAAGCTTTATCAGGCTGAAGAGGGTTATAAGGTAATTCAGGAGACCAGAAGATGGGATAGCTTAAGAGGAAAAACAGTATCCATGAGGACAAAAGAGGAAGCGCATGATTACAGATATTTCCCTGAACCCGATTTATTGCCTGTTATAATTAAAGAGAATACTATTAAACATATCAAGGGAACTTTACCTGAACTACCCGCCGAAAAATCACAAAGGTTTATTAAGGATTATAATTTGACTGAAAGTGAAGTGGAAATTCTAGTAAGAGATAAGGCTTTATCAGAATTCTTTGAAAACGCAATTAAGGAAGGGGCGCCACCAAAAGCTGCTGCAAACTGGATACTGGGAGATTTGTTAAGGATTATGAATGATAAAAAGTTATCTACTGAAGAAATCCCCGTAAAACCGGCTTATCTTAGCAAGCTTATAGCCCTCATTGAAAAAGGAAGCATAAGTAATACTGCCGCTAAAGGAATATTTAAAGAATTATTTGTAAAAGATATTGACCCTGAAGAATTAATAAAAGCTAAAGGACTGGAGCAGATAAGTTCTGAGGAAGAAATTATCAAACTTGTTGAGCAAGCATTTAAAGATAATCCTCAGTCAGTGGAAGATTTCAAGAACGGAAAAACTCAGGCTGTCGGATTTCTGATAGGCCAGGTAATGAAAGCATCAAAGGGTAAAGCTAACCCAAAACTGGTAAAAGAGCTGGTAGATGCCGAGCTAAGGAAATAAAATATTTAACCAGTTATCAAGAATCTCTCGCATATATAGGCGGAAGCAGAATTGATGCAAATTATTTTATAACAACCTTGTTCAGTAGGGGATTGCATGACCCCAACTGAATACCCGAACGAAGCGAGTTTGCTTTTTGGTATGCCCTTTTTTTAAGGCGGCATACCATTTTTATTCTCATATTATCTGAAACTTTCTGGAAAATTCTGCGTCAATGATATTTGATGTAGTACTATGAAATTAAGGTGGTATTATGAGGAAATTTAAATTTCTTTTTAGTGTAATTTTAATTTTTTCTATTAGTTTTATTTATTCTTCCTTCAAAAGTCTCGCAAAAGACTATGATAATCTTATAATATATGAGAAAACAGAATGCAGCATTGATACAGACATCGACTGTCATCATAATAAATATAATAATTGTAATAAAGATTCATGCATTTCCAATTTATGTAAAGATGTTGAGCCAAATAGGCTGGAAAATGAATCAGGAACAGGCAATTTTAGCCGGGATATAAAGAATTTTAAAGTTTATAGGGGTAAAGGGCATGATTACGAAGTATATGATTTCCGGGAATATAATAATACTATTGATGACAAAATGCTTCATTTCCCTGACACCAATTGTGACCCCAAAATGATTATTCCCGGCAATCCTGATATAGACCCTAAATTTCTCCACAAACCACCTTTAAAGATAGAGGAAGATTTAAAGATGGAGGAAGATTGATATTATTTTGACATATAACAATAATTAACTAATATTATAGAGGAAATACTTCTAATAGTATGATAAATTATATACAATACTAATAAAATGAAATACTTTATTTATGTAAATTGTAAAAATCAATTTTTAAATTATGAAGGTGGAAAAATGAAAAGGTTTTCAAGTGCTGCAGTAGTTTTTTTAATAGTATTTATTATCATATGTAGTTTTACACTATGCGTAAATGCCGAGGTAAGCCTGAGTATTCCTGAGTGGGTTGTTGACTCGCATCTTCTTAAATCCGGTGATTTATTCATAACAGAAGATATAAGCTTCAGATTTGAAAGTGACGCTAACGGAGTATTCAGAGAGATAGTCCTCGAAAAGACTTCAGGTGTGTCTGATATCCAGGTGGAAGAGCTTCTTGGAAATGCCACAAAACAGTATAAACTTGTGAAAGATGCTGAAAAAGGAGATTCGGATGTATTCCAAATTATAAATGAATCCAGCAGCACCGTCATTAAGATTTTCTCTCCCGCAGAAGAAGGACAGATAAAGACTTTCAGAATAAGCTACACAGTTCGGAATGTGGCCGTAAAATACAACGATATAGGAGAATTATACTATATATTTTTAGGTAAGGAGAATAATACTCCGATTGGCAGTTTTAGAATTAATATTAAACTACCCGAAAACGTTGCGGATGAACATATTAAGATATTCGCTCATGGCCCTTTAAACGGTGAATACCGGAAAATTAACAGCAATACCATTACTTTATATGTAGAAGATGTCCCTGCAAATACATTTATTGAAGGAAGAATTCTTTTCCCGAAAGAGATTATCCCATTATCCAGCAATATACAAAATATAAATAACTACGAAAATATTTTGCGAGAAGAAGCTTCATATCAAAGAAAAATAACAGAAGACAGGGAAAGAAGAGAAAAGATAAAGAAAATGCTTGAACCGGTTTCTCTTTTGGCATCTGTTATTGGGATTTTTATTTTTATAATATTCCTAACACGGTTTAGAAGAGAAAAATATGTTTATAAAAATGATAACAAAAACGAGCAATTTCCCTCTATTCCGGAAGACTGTACTCCAGCTGTCGCATCATATCTGACAACAGGTTCTTTCTTGGGTATTAACACTGTATTTGCGACTATCCTGGACCTTATCAGAAAGGGATATTTAAAAATAAGTATAATAAGAGATGAATTTATTAAATTTACTGATGCAGACAATTACATTATAACTCAGGTAAAAGAGACAGATGATTCACTGCTAAGCCATGAAAAATATTTTATTAACTGGCTTATAAATGAAATGGGGAACGGTAAATCAATAAGCACCCAGGAAATAGAGTATAACAGCAAACATTCTTCTTTAAAATTTCATAGTTCTTATAATAAATGGAAAACAAAAGTAGGCGAAGATGCGGTCAGTAAAGGTTACTATGATAAATCCAAAACAGGATATGGAGTACTTTGTTTGTTTTTCTCAATAGCATTATTAATAATTGGAATATTAACACTGGCATACGACGGCACCTTTGGTATCGTCAGTTTAATTATATCTATTACCCTGTTTGCTTATGGAATAGCATTGTTTTACAGACGTTCCGACTATGGTTATCAGCAATATAAAAAATGGGTAGAATTCATAAAATATGTGAAAAATCATAAAGATGAGTTCTCTACAGAGTTTACCAAAGAAGACTTTATTAATTCTCCCGATATATCCTTAATCTACGCACTAAGCCTGGGACAAAAAATAAATAGTGAAGAATTTATCTTTGATGAATCTTATTATGCTTACGGATATTATAATAACAGTTGGTTCTTCTGGTACCTTATAATTAATAATAGCAATGACAATGCCTTTCAAAAAAGCATTCACAAATCTTTTGGGGGATCAACCGGTTCCAGCTCGGGAGGAAGCTTCACCGGAGGCGGTGGCGGTGGTGCTGGAGGCGGCGGAGCGGGAGGATTTTGAAGTAATATAATAAAATAAATATATATCAATAAATTTAGATAGGAGTTTGTTATGGATAAAATGAAACTGGAGGAAATCAGGAACAGAATTGAAGCTATACCTGTTCTGGAGGAAAATCAAAAAAGGCTTAAACAACGTATATATGATGCGGAAAGCAGAGTCAGGGAGCTGCTGGACAAATATCAGAAAGAATCCAGAGATGTGGAACGTTTAAAAAATGAATCCCTATCTGCTACATTATTTAAATTAATAGGGCAGTATGAAAAAAAACTTGAGAAAGAGATTCAGGAAGAACTTCTGGCAAAAATTGAATATGATAAAGCAGTGGACAGAGTAAATGAGCTTAAAAGGGAATGGGATGAACTGAATTACAGAATTTGTCAACTAAAAAAGGACAAAGATGAATATGAGTTTGAGCTCAGAAAAAGGGAAAAAACAATATTAAATAATGTCAACTGTGATGCTTTCCTAAAATACGGACAATTGGAAAGGGAACGTACCGAACTTTGCAGGCAGCTTGTTGAAACAGATGAAGCAATCAGTGTAGCAAACAGGGTTATGAATACCATTAACATAACCATGCATCATCTTGAAAAAGCAAAAAGCTGGGCTACATATGATGTCTGGACCAATAAAGGCTTTTTTAGCCACATGGCCAAGTATGAACATATTGATAATGCGCAGCAGTGTTTTAGCCGCTTATCTTATCAGCTTAGGGACTTAAGTGAGGAATTAAAGGATGTTGGGCTATATAATTCATTTGAAACATCAGAAATAAGTTCAGCTACCAGAGTATTAGATTTTTGGTTTGATAATATTTTCACCGATTTAAATGTTCGAAATAAAATCGTAAATGATATTAAACAGTTAGGAAGACTGAAAGGCAATATCAATAAACTTATTAGTAAACTTGGCAATGACAAAAATATTATAAATAATAAAATTATAGATATTGAAAAGAAGAAAGAAGATATTCTGATTGCTCTTGGTTAGATAAGTACGGAGCAACAAAAAAATGCAGGATTTTTTCATTGTAGTTTCAAAATTGATTATGACTATGTAAGAAATGTCAAATCTGATCTAATATCATATATGGAAAGAACCCATTAATAATTGTATTGTATAAGAGATATCAGCATGTAATAAGATATCTCTTTTTTTAATAATGCCAGATTAATAAGAAACAAAAATGTTATATTTCATAATATGAAATTAAAATTAGTTTAGATTTCATTTTTGATATTGTCAAAACATATAATCTGTATTAAAATTAATAATTAAATTAATACATAACCAAGTAAATTATAGGTATGACATCCAATTGCAAAGTTTTAAGTATACACCTATAAATTTTTATTGATTTTGGAGGAAAATATGACTGATTATACTTTAATGAGTAAAGGGGATCTTCAAAAAAATCTTCAAATACTTATTGATAAATATAATAAATTTAAAGCCCAGAATTTAAATCTTGATATGTCAAGAGGAAAACCATGTCCCGAGCAGCTTGAGTTATCCAAAGAACTGCTTGAAATAAAAGATTATAAAGCTTCTGACGGTACAGACTGCAGAAATTATGGGGCATTAGACGGTATTCCTGAAGCAAAAAAACTTTTTTCTGAGTATTTGGAAGTAAATACTGATGAAATTATTATACAGGGAAATTCAAGCCTTAATTTAATGTACGATACAATTAACCGTGCCATGACGTTTGGAGTGGATGAAAGCAGCACCCCATGGTCAAAGCTTCCTGCTGTTAAATTCATTTGTCCAAGTCCTGGTTATGACCGTCACTTTGCCATATGTGAACTTTTTAATATTGAAATGATAGCCGTGGATATGCATGAAGATGGCCCTGACATGGATAAAATCGAATCTCTTGTGGCTGAGGATGAATCTATAAAGGGAATTTGGTGCGTGCCTAAATATAGCAATCCCCAGGGATATACCTATTCTGATGAAACAGTTGACAGACTTGCATCTATGAAAACAAAAGCGAAAGATTTCAGGATATTCTGGGATAATGCTTATGCCGTACATCATTTAAGCGAAAAGCATGATAATCTAAAAAATATATTAACTGCTTGTAAAAAATACAATAATCCTGACAGAGTATACATTTTCTCATCTACATCTAAAATTACTTATGCAGGTGCCGGTATAAGCATGTTAGCCTCTTCCAAATACAATATTGACAGAACCAAAAAACTCCTTTCTATTCAAACAATAGGGTATGACAAAATGAATCAATTAAGACATGTATTGTTTTTAAAAAATATGGACAATATTCATGAACACATGAAAAAGCATGCATCAATACTAAAACCAAAGTTTGATACAGTTTTAAATATATTGGAGAGGGAACTTGGTTCAAAAAACATATGCAGCTGGACAAAACCAAATGGTGGATATTTTATTAGTTTTGACACCATGGACGGATGTGCAAAAAAGGTCGTTAAAATGGCATCGGAAGCCGGAGTCAAGCTTACCAGCGCAGGAGCTACTTTCCCATATGGAAAAGATCCAAGAGACAGGAACATAAGAATTGCTCCCTCATATCCTCCCATAAGTGAACTCAAGCAGGCAATTGAACTGTTTTGTGTATGCGTACAGATAGCGAGTATTGAAAAATTGCTATTGACAAAAGATTAGAATCTTAAATCATCTAAAATAAAAAAACGAATTTAAATTATATCCTGAAATAAATATTGAAATGTCAAAAAGCATGGTATAGAATAAAAGTGCCATGCTTTTATTCTATTTCAAAAAGGGGAGCTCCTAAGTTGTTAAACAAATATAATAATATACCATTATATACCCAACTTAAAATGATTCTGATTGAAAATATTGAAAGCGGCAAATACAAGGAAAATACAAAGATACCTTCAGAACAGGAGCTTTGTGAAAAATATAATATTAGCAGGCCGACTGTCCGTCAAGCCATAGCAGAACTAACCAACTGCGGATATCTTTACAAAGAAAAGGGTAAAGGGACATTTGTTTCACGAAAAAAGGTTAAAATAAATATTGATAACTATTCAGGTTTTTCCAATACCATCCTTGATAGTCAAGAAACAGGCAACCGTACTGTTTTATTAACCAGAACTATTGATTTATCACACAATGAAAAACTTAAAGAAATTTTTTGTAAGTCAAATAATTTCTTAAGAACTAAAGACCTTGCTGAAATAACTTTCAACCAGACTTATGAAGGTAATGTAATATCACATATAATCTCTTATATACCACTTGCTTATTTCCCGAATATAATTGATGATGTGATACAGAAAAAACCCGTTCATGAGATTTTTATAGGAAAATACCCTTTATTGCCGGTAAAAGCAAAAAGCAGCCTGGAAGTAGTATATGCTGATGAATATGACAGCCAGTTTTTTCAAATTCAAACAGGACAAGCCCTCATAAAAGTTGAAAATATGCTTGTTTCTAAAAATAATCAGGTAGTAGAATATTCTATTTCCAAATACAGGGCCGATAAATGTAAGCTATTATCTGAATATACCAAATAATTTATCTTATTTTATTTTTATTCCCCAAATTTTCTGCCCTCTGGTTCCAACGACGATGATATTGCCAAATACTGCAGGAGAACCTTCAATATTAGCTTCCAAAGGAATTCGATAATACTCTTTTCCTGTTTTTCCGTCCAATAACCTCATATATCCGCCTGAATCGCATATTATAATATATGCTTTTCCTGATTTTGTATAAATATCAACGGGTGAACTCCATGAATAATAATCCATATCAACTTTCCATATTTCTCTTCCTGAATTCTTATCCAAAGCAAGCAAAGTTCCTTTATAACCTTTACTACCTGTTCTTCCGATATTAAAGATTACTAAATTGTCAATTTCATTTTTACCAACTATGGGAGTTGCAAGAGCACCTCCGTTATTATCGGTGTCATATACACATTCAATTGATTTTTCCCATAATAACTCTCCTGTTAGGGCATTAATTTTTCTCATGAACGAAAATCCTCCAAGTCCTTGCTTGTCAACTTCGCAGGCAGTGTATAAGAAAACATCAGATGGACTTATTTCTTCCAGTACCGTTGTACTGTCTGTATCATCTGTTACATTCCTTGCCCATACAGGTTTCATGGTATTTATGTCCAGACACTGGAAAAGTCCGCTGTTATCAGCAAAATAAACAAAATTCTTATAAACTGCAGGAGAATTTTCAACACCGATTCTTGTTCCAAAAGGAGATGTGTATCTGTATTTTACAATCTCAGGACTAATGGATATTGTCGCCTTTTCAAGATTAAAATCGGTATTTAGCTTAACAGTATAAACAATACCGTTTTCACCACAGACCAGTAAAGTATCTGTATAGCCATCCACTAATGGAACTGAATCAAATGCTCCCCATAGCCTGTAAGCATGAGGATCTATTCCATCAATAAATAATAGTTGCTTCTGGTCAATCAAACTAAAGATTCTAAATCCAATAGGGCCCTGTTCACCATTTTTTTCAGATATACCCTGGCCGGTATAAAGAAGAGGAAAACCTCTGGGATCAACAGCAACACTACCTTTTATGGGATAACCGATATCTATGGGTTCTCTGGTGGGATTCCCATCCTCCAGGTCTAAAAAGTATATTTTACCGTCTAATGTTCCGTATATTACCTCAACCAAATTATCTTTTTCCTTTTTGGCAGGAAATATATTCATTATATTTTTTACTTCATCATCCCATTTTACAATGACAGGCTGGCCATTCCAGCCTACACCGGTCCATGTGTCAATATATCCGATTTTAGTAAACCATATAGCTTCAAGCTTTTTTTCCGTTACTTCAACATGACCGAAGCTGGCAGTATTCCTGAAGTTATTTCCTCTGAAGGTGGTGATGCCCTGAACTAATGAGTAGTTTTCAGGTTTTGGAAAAGATATTTCAGGTTTTCTGGAATATGTCTCCACTGGTTTACCATCAATAAGTACCCAATAATTATATCCCTGAAAATCTGAAGGACTGTAGCTTTCATTAAAAACATCAAGCTTAACTATATTTTCCTCAACTGATTCTTCGGTATTTTGTTTATCAGCCGGTAAATTCTGTGACTCCTCAGATTCCAGGTTCTCCTGAATATCATTTGTGGCAGCCTGTTCAAATGAATTTTCTGTATCGTACTTCTCCTGAACATATAAATCACAGGATGTTAATAAAATATTTGACAGTATTAAAACCAGAATAAGTAGTTTTCTTATGTATACTTTTTTGTTTCCACGGTTTATAGATTTATTCATTTAGTAATCCAAGCCTCTCTTAAGTGAATATTTTAACGCTCCTTGGATATTAACGTAATGATAGAAAATGTAAACGTTATTACTATATATTTTAGCAAATATAAGCATAAATTAAAATGGTTAAAAATTAAACCTTATGTTAAAATAACTAAAGGGTGGATATAATTCCTTGTAATACATTATAATACTACATAGTAAATACACATGACTTAAGATTGTAGAACAAGGCAAATATATTATATAACAAATATATATTAAATATAATTTATAAACACATATGAAAGAGTGGAATGAAATGACAAGAGAAATATATCTTGACAATAGTGCTACTACAAGACCTTATGAAGAGGTCATTAGTTATATGAATGATATAAACTTAAACTACTATGGCAATCCCTCTTCATTACATAAAAAAGGAATTGAAGCTGAAAGGTTAATAAAAAAATCCAGGGATATTATTGCCAAAACTCTGTCTGCAGATAGCAGTGAAATAATCTTTACTTCAGGAGGGACTGAATCAAATAACCTGGCAATTAGAGGATTCCTTCAGGCCAACCCCAGAGCAGGAAAACACGTGATTACTACACCCATAGAGCATCCATCTGTATTGGAAGTCTATAAATATCTTTCAAATACAGGTTTTCAGGTAGATTATCTTGATATAGACCAAAAGGGTGCCGTAGACATTGAAGGATTAAGAAATAAAATAACTGAACAGACTTCACTTCTTAGTATTATACTTGTAAACAATGAAACAGGCTCTATTCAAGATATTGAAAAAATAATAAACGTAAAGAACTCTGTTAATCCAAAAACCGTTTTGCATGTTGATGCTGTACAAGCCTATGGCAAAATGTTAATTTCTCCCGCTAAATGGGGGATAGACATTATGTCAATGAGCAGCCATAAAATTCATGGTCCTAAAGGTGTTGGAGCATTATACGTTAATAAATCAATTAGAATAAAACCCATACTTTTTGGTGGAGGACAGGAATCAGAAATAAGATCTGGGACTGAAAATGTTGCTGGAATATGTGGTTTTGGCATGGCTGCAGAATTATCGTTTAATTCCATGGAAGCAAACTATATTAAAGTTAAAAATTTAAGAGACAAGTTTGTTGAGTTGTTATCGGACTCAGGGGTAGAACATAATATAATTTCACCTGAAGATTCCTTACCTTATATATTAAATGTTTCTTTCACGCATGTTAAATCTGAAGTACTGCTACATCATCTTGAAGAGAAAAATATTTTTGTATCAACAGGCTCTGCATGTTCTTCAAGAAAGGCAAAACATAGCCATGTTTTAAAAGCCATGGGAATTAAAAGCTGTGATATAGAAGGTGCAATAAGATTTAGCTTTTCAGTTCATAATACAGAACAGGATATTTTTGATACAGTTGAAGCACTTAAAGAAATAATTCCAAGAATAAAGATAAGACGTGGAGGCAAGTGATGAAAAAGATAATTCTTGTAAGATATGGAGAAATCATTTTAAAAGGTTTAAACAGGCCGTCTTTTGAAAGCGCTCTGGTCAAAAACATAAAGAGGACATTATATGGCTTAGGTGAAATGAAAGTTGAAAAGTCCCAGGCCAGAATATTTATTGAGCCCATGAGTGACGAATTTGATTTTGACGGCGCAGTTGAAAAACTAACAAGAGTATTTGGTATAGTTTCCTTAAGCATTGTCTGGAAAATTGAAACTGATTTTGAAGTAATCAAGGAATACAGCCTCAGAGTAGTTAATGAGCTTGTTGGGGAAACAGGGTATTCAACTTTTAAAGTGATGGCTAAAAGAGGAAATAAAAGATTTCCCATCCAGTCACCTGAAATCGGTGCGAAAATAGGAGCTCACATTCTTTCTTCAATTCCAGGCTTAAGTGTAGATTTATACAATCCACAATTTACGCTTTTTATTGAAGTAAGAGAACATACATATATTTATTCTGAAATTATTCCTGCACAGGGGGGGTTGCCAACAGGAACCAGTGGAAAAGCACTGCTTCTGTTATCAGGTGGTATAGACAGCCCAGTAGCTGGATGGATGATGGGTAAAAGAGGGCTGGAAATTGATGCGATTCATTTTTACAGTTATCCCTACACCAGTGAAAGAGCAAAGGAAAAAGTAATAGAACTGGCACGTATTCTATCAACCTATTGTTTTGATATCCATCTTCATATTGTTCCATTTACGGCCATCCAGGAAGAAATAAACTTTAATGCCCCCCATAACCAGATGACAATTATCATGAGAAGGGCAATGATGAAAATAGCCGAAGCTATTGCAAAGAATACAGGATCTCTGGCATTAATTACCGGAGAGAGTTTAGGGCAGGTTGCAAGCCAAACCATCCAGGGACTTGCCGTAACCAATAATGCTGTCAGTATGCCAGTTTTCAGGCCATTGATTGGTATGGATAAAAATGAAGTAGTTGCCCTGGCAAGAAAAATAAACACATATGAAACATCCATACTGCCTTATGAAGATTGTTGCACCACTTTTGTAGCAAAACACCCTGATACAAGGCCGCAGTTAGACAAAATATTAAAACTGGAAAAAGAACTTCAACTGGATAATTTGATTGAAGAAGCAGTAAAAAATACAGAGATTATTATACTTACCAGAGGCAAAGTAATAGAAAAATAATATAGAGAAATTATAAAAGATAATATATTCAGAGATTTTTATTTCCAACTGTAATATAGCCATAAGGGGTAGCAATACTATTATAGTAAATGCTATTAGTTTAAAAAGGGGAGTTAAAAAATGCTGTCCTTACAATGGCTAAGAAACCGTAAAGGTTGGATTTTTTTAATATTTTTCTTGCTTGTGTTATTACCTGCAATAATCGCATTTGTGTTTTTTTCCCGCCTTTTAAATACAAATTGTTTTTATAAAGGCATAACAATAGATAATATTGATGTTTCAGGATTAGATAGGCAGCAAGCTGTGGAATATATTGACAGCATAAATAATGAAAGAATTAAAAACTGGTCCTTACAATTGGAATACGATAATAACGCCTGGATAATCAATGATGAAGATATAGGACTTGTAATTAATAAGGAAGAAGCTATAGAAAAAGCATATAATATTGGAAGGACAGGCAATTATATTGACAGAATCAAAGAGATTTTAGATGTTAAGTCAAAAAATATAAATATTGAAACAAAAAGAGAGTTTGACAAAAATAAATTAAGAAATATTATATTAGAAATAAAAGAAACTATTGACATGGGAAAAGCAAATTCAAAGGTTTATTATGACAGCGAAAACAACACCATTACCATTGAAAAACATCAGGTAGGGAAAAAATTAAATGTTGAGGAAAATATCTGGCTTATAGAAAAATATATAACAGGTAAAATAGATGAAAATATAAAATTAATTGTAGAAGAAGAAGTTCCGGATATAACATATGAGAGCATTCAAAATATAAAATACGTTACATCTTCATTTTCTACTACTTTTAATCAATACGAAACTAACAGAACACATAATATTAAACTTGCCTGTGAAAAAATAAATGGTACAATTATTATGCCAGGAGAAATATTCTCCATGAATTCCGCTCTTGGAGAGAGAACTGAAGAAAATGGTTTCAAAGAAGCACCTGTAATACTAAAGAATAAATTTGTGCAGGAAACAGGCGGCGGTATATGCCAGGTCTCAACAACTGTTTACGTTGCGGCTTTAAAGGCAGGCATGGAAATAATAGAGAGGCAGCCCCATTCAATGCCTTTAGGTTATGTTAAGCCGGGGCTGGATGCCACCATAGCAGGAAACGAGATTGATCTGAAATTTAGAAACAATTTAGGCTATCCAATATGCTTATGGGCATATGTTCAGGGGAACAAACTAAATATAAAGTTTTTGGGCAGCCAGAATGAAGAAGATTATATAGTTGAACTGAAATCAGAAATAATTGAAATATATGAACCAGATGAAGAAGAAATAATAATAGATGACTCCCTGGAAGACGGAGTTAAAGTTGTAGTTCAGGAAGCCAGAAAAGGAATGAAGGTTATTGTTTATAAAGAGGTTTACAGTAAAACAGGAGAGCCACTTAATAAGGAGAAGATTTCTGAAGATATTTACTGGCCGGTAAGAGGCCAGATTAAAATAAACAGTAGTTATTTAACACAAAAAGAATTAAACATGATTGAGAATAGCAATATGAATCAATCAGAAACAGGGGAGTAGTATGAAAATAGGCAAAATACCAAATAATACGCTAAAGAAAATCATATTGGATAAAATAACTAACAAACGTTGTGAGGTCCTTATCAGACCTAAAATAGGTGAAGATTGCAGTGCTTTAGATTTTGGTGAAGATGCCTGTGTCCTGTCCTGTGACCCTATAACAGGTGCTTCCAATGAAGTAGGACGCCTTGCTGTACATATTTCTTGTAATGATATTGCATCTTGTGGAGTAGAGCCCATCGGATTAATGGTTGCCTTGCTCGCACCTCCTGAAGCCACTGAAAAAGAACTGGAAACTATTATGCGCCAGCTTTGTGAAACTGCGTCATCCTTAAATGTAGATATTATCGGAGGTCATACAGAAATAACAGATTCAGTTAATAAGTTTATCCTGATTACTACAGCCATAGGTAAGGGTAGCAAGGATAAATTAATAAAAACCTCAGACGCAAAGCCGGGAGATGATATAATTATTACCAAAACGGCAGGAATTGAAGGTACCGCAATAATCTCACATGATAAGGAAGCAGAATTGTCAGAAAAGCTGGGGAAAGATCTGATAGAATCCGGCAAAGCATTTATTAATAATATTAGTGTTGTTAAGGAAGGTATAATCGCGAGCAAATTCGGTGTTAACGCAATGCATGATATTACAGAAGGCGGGGTATTAGGAGCTGTATGGGAGATAGCTGAAGCCTCAGGAACCGGCTGTATAATTGAAGCAGATAAAATTCCTGTTGCAGATGTTACAAAAATTATATGCGATTACTATAAAATTGATCCGCTAAAACTTATATCAAGCGGCTCTATGTTAATAACCTGCAGTAACGGACAAGCCCTTGTGGAAGAATTGGCTAACAACGGCATCAGCTCTGCTATTATTGGCAAAATTACAAAAGATTTGACAAAATATATTGTTAAGGATAGCCAGTTAATAGAAATAGGACAGCCGGAAACTGATGAATTATATAAAGTGGTGGCTTTATAAGGTAGTGGCTCCCGACCATTATTGACATGAAAACGAAATATGTTATAATTTTTTTATTGGAAAAAGAGTTCCAAGCTTACTGAAATGCGAGCCACGCATGTTTTACTTATCAAATTTTCTGTGTATGATAAGTATTTATCTATATTAAAAAATGCCGGTACACAGCGGCGGAATGGGCGGTAAAAATGAGTTGGACAGATAAGATAAAAATAATTGATCCAGAAGTTGCTGAAGCTATAGAAAATGAAGCTCTCAGACAGGAATATAAAATTGAACTTATTGCTTCCGAGAATTTTGTCAGCAAAGCAGTAATGGAAGCTATGGGTACTCCTTTAACAAACAAATACGCAGAGGGGTATCCTGGAAAAAGATATTATGGTGGATGCGAATGGGTTGACGTAGTTGAGCAGATTGCCATTGACAGGGCAAAACAGCTTTTTGGCGCTGAACATGCCAATGTGCAACCTCATTCAGGTTCTCAGGCCAATACAGCAGTATATTTAGCAGTATTAAAACCTGGCGATACAATTCTCGGTATGAATCTATCCCATGGGGGACATTTAACTCATGGAATGTCTTTAAATATTTCAGGAAAATATTTTAATGTGGTAAGTTATGGTGTCAGGGAAGATACATGCTGCATTGATTATGATGAAGTAAGAAAGATTGCTAAAGAAAGCAAGCCGAATATTATTGTTGCAGGTGCAAGCGCCTACCCAAGGATTATCGATTTTAAAGCATTCAGGGAAATTGCTGATGAAGTTGGAGCATATCTGATGGTTGATATGGCACATATTGCAGGGCTAGTTGCAGCCGGTCTCCATCCAAATCCCGTTCCCTATGCGCATTTTGTAACTACCACTACCCACAAGACATTAAGAGGGCCAAGAGGCGGAATGATCCTTTGCAAAGAAGAATTTGCAAAGGCTATTAACAGTGCCGTTTTCCCCGGCATTCAGGGCGGACCTCTAATGCATGTCATAGCTGCAAAGGCTGTAAGCTTTAAAGAAGCTCTCTCACCGGAGTTTAATGAGTATCAAAAACAGATTGTTAAAAATGCCGCAGCTTTGGCAAAAGCTCTTATGGAAAAAGGCTTTAATTTGGTAACGAATGGTACAGACAACCATTTAATTCTTGTAGATCTTTGCAATAAAGAAATTACAGGTAAAGAAGCTCAGAACATGCTTGATGAAGTAAATATTACTGTAAACAAGAATGGAATACCTTTTGATAAGAAACCTCCCTTTGTTACAAGCGGTATAAGAATCGGAACTCCTGCTGTAACAACAAGAGGCATGAAAGAAGAAGATATGGTAGAAATTGCAGATCTGATTCATCTGGCTTTAACTGATTTTGAAAACACAAAAGAGCAGGTTAAGGAAAGAGTTAAGAAGCTTTGTGAAAAGCATCCTTTATATAGATAGTATCATACCGGCTCAATAACAAATTAAGGTGAAACTTATAAGTTTCCCTTTTTTTGCTGCTCTTGAACTGGTAAATTTTTAGGTGGTATGGCAATGATTAAAAGTAATGAGCCCCTGGCATATAGAATGTGCCCCAGAACTTTAGAGGAGTTTGTGGGACAGGAGGAAATAGTCGGCAAAGGAAAATTATTATACAGAATGATCAAAGCTGACAGAATCTCTTCTATAATACTCTATGGCCCTCCAGGTACCGGAAAAACCTCTCTTGCCAGGATAATTGCTTCCACCACCAAAACAAATTTTGAAAAGCTAAATGCAGTTACATCAGGAGTAGCAGACATTAAGAGAGTTATAGCCGATACACTGAATCCCATGCTGAACCCATCCGGAAGAACTGTTCTTTTTATAGATGAGATTCACAGATTTAATAAAGCTCAGCAGGATGCCTTATTGCCATATGTGGAAGATGGTACTATCGTATTAATAGGTGCTACCACTGAAAATCCCTTTTTTGAAGTTAATAAAGCTTTGATTTCAAGATCTTCGGTCTTTATGCTAAAGCCACTGAAAAAAGAGGATATACTTAAGGTGCTTAAAAATGCTTTGAAAGACGAAGAAAGAGGATATGGAAAATATGATATTACTATAGAAGAAGCAGCATTGGAAAAAATTGCTGAACTTTCAAACGGTGATGCAAGAATAGGGCTTAATGCTCTAGAGCTGGCAGTTATAACTACAGATCCAGGTAAAGACGGCTCCATATTTATAGATGTAGACACTGTTTTGGAATGTATACAAAAAAGGCCTATCAACTTTGATAAAACAGGTGACGCCCACTATGACAACATAAGTGCCTTTATTAAATCTATGAGAGGAAGTGATCCTGACGCGGCAGTATTCTATCTTGCCAGAGCTCTTTATGGAGGAGAAGATCCTGAATTTCTGGCACGCAGGATAATAATTTGTGCATCCGAGGATGTGGGTATGGCGAATCCAAATGCATTGCTGGTGGCAGTTGCGGCAGCAGAAGCTGTCAGGATGATAGGGATGCCTGAAGCCAGGATTATATTGTCTCATGCTGCAATAATGGTGGCTACAAGCCCTAAATCAAATGCATGCTATACTGCAATTGACAATGCATTATCAGACATAGCCACCAAAAGAACCGGAGAAGTTCCAATGCATCTTAGAAATCCTGTAACACCTGAAATGAAGGAACTAGGCTATGGAAAAGGTTATAAGTATGCCCATGATTATCCTGGAAATATTACAGAACAGGACTATTTACCGGAAGAAATAAGAGGTACAATATATTATAAGCCTACTGAAAATGGATTTGAAGGCAGGATAAAAGAATGGCTTGATAAGCGGAGAAAACAGAAATGAAAAAACGTATACTGGCTTGGGTATTATTAATAGGATTTGTATTGTTGATTATCAACTTGTTGACCTTCAGGTTATATTTGGAAGTCAGTCTGATTATTTATACTATTGTAGCTTTGACATTTGTTTTTTTAAATATGGGCAATAAAACTTAAATTTATTTGAATCTATTAATTCAAACATTTATTTAATTAAATGTTTGAATGTTTAATTAGCTGATATTTAGGGAAATAAATAAATTAATAGTAATGCTTTTTTAAAGCTGGGAGGAATATACATGGAAAAAAGATTTATATATATGGATCATTCAGCTACTACTGCTTTAAAACCGGAAGTATTGGAAGCAATGATGCCATACCTAACTACTAAATATGGCAATCCTTCTACTGTGTATTCAATCGGAAGGGAAAGCAAAATGGCCGTTGAGGAAGCCAGAGAAAAAGTTGCAAAAGCATTAGGTGCTCAACCAAAGGAAATATTTTTCACTGGCTCAGGAACAGAAGCAGACAACTGGGCAGTCAAGGGTATAGCATTTGCCAACAAGGATAAAGGAAAGCATATCATTACAACTGCTATAGAACATCATGCAGTTTTGCATACATGCCAATATCTTGAGAAAAATGGCTTTGAAGTGACTTATCTTCCTGTTGACGAATATGGACAGGTATCACCGGAACAGGTTGAAAAAGCAATAAGACCGGATACCATCCTGGTTTCAATAATGTTTGCCAACAATGAAATCGGCACAATCCAACCTATTGCAGAAATAGGTAAAATTACAAGAGAAAAAAATGTTTACTTCCACACTGACGCGGTGCAAGCAGTGGGCAATCTGGAAGTTGACGTAGAAGCTCTGAATGTTGATATGTTGTCCCTTTCTGCTCATAAATTCTATGGTCCAAAAGGTATAGGAGCTTTATATATAAGGAGAGGTACAAAAATCGGATCCTTTATGCATGGTGGAGCTCAAGAGAGGGGAAAAAGGGCAAGTACTGAAAATGTTGCAGGTATAGTAGGCCTTGGTAAAGCAATAGAAATCGCAACAAGCAACATGAAGGAGTATAATAAGAAGCTTATTGAATTAAGGGATAGAACAATAGATGAGATAATGAAGAGAGTTCCTTTCGTCCGACTGAACGGACACAGGACCAGCAGGCTCCCGGGCAATGTAAACTTTTCATTTGAATATATTGAAGGAGAGTCATTACTTTTAATGCTGGACATGAAGGGTATTGCTGCATCCAGTGGATCGGCATGCACATCTGGTTCTCTTGATCCTTCACATGTGTTGCTGGCTATTGGACTTCCCCATGAAATTGCCCATGGTTCTCTAAGATTAACATTCGGTGAAGAAAATACCCAGGAAGATGTTGACTACTTATTGGAAGTATTGCCTCCAATAGTTGAGAAACTAAGAAAGATGTCTCCGCTATATGAAATAATTTAATGAAGGAGGGGGAAAAATGTATAGCGAAAAAGTAATGGACCATTTTATGAATCCCAGAAATGTTGGAGAAATAGAAAATGCAGATGGAGTAGGCCAGGTTGGAAACCCTAAATGCGGCGATATAATGAAAATGTACTTGAAAATAGAAGATAATATTATAAAAGATGCAAAGTTTAAGACCTTTGGTTGTGGAGCCGCAATTGCCACAAGCAGTATGGCTACTGAATTGATTAAAGGAAAAACCATAGATGAAGCTTTAAAGATTACAAATAAAACAGTGGCAGACGCTTTGGATGGATTGCCACCTATAAAAATGCACTGCTCTAATCTGGCTGAAGAAGCCATAAGGGCAGCTATAAATGATTATAAAGCAAAAAAAGGTATCCCTGTTGAAGATGATGGTTTTGCCTGCAGCAGAAGATGTGATGACATCCATCATCATACTACTGATGAATAGATCTGAATAGATTGATTAATGTGTAGAGGTAAATAATCATAGGAATGGCGGTTATAGGATGGCAAAAGGGAAAGTTATGGTAGCAATGAGCGGTGGCGTGGACAGTTCTGTCGCAGCCGCTCTATTGCTTGAACAAGGATATGAGGTAATCGGTGTAACCATGCAAATATGGCAGGATTCCGGCATGGCAAACAGAATTGAAGGAGGATGCTGTTCCTTATCTGCTGTTGATGATGCCAGAAGGGTTGCCAATAAGCTTGGTATACCATATTATGTTTTAAACATGAAAGACATATTTGCTGATAAAGTTATTAATTACTTTATCGATGAGTATTTTCAGGGCAGAACACCTAATCCTTGCATTTCATGTAACAGGTATGTGAAATTCGACGCCTTATTGAGAAAAGCTGTTGCTATGGGCATGGATAAGGTGGCTACAGGTCATTACGCCAGAATTAAATATGATTCCGGCAGAGGCAGATATTTACTAAAAAAATCAGTTACAGAAAAAAAAGACCAGAGCTATGCATTGTATAACTTAACTCAGTATCAACTTGAGAGGATATTGACTCCGGTAGGGGACTACACTAAGGAAGAAATAAGAAAAATCGCAGAAAACATTGGCATTAGCGTTGCTCATAAACCTGACAGCCAGGAAATCTGCTTTGTTGAGGACAACAACTATGGAAGGTTCATATCAGAAAGCTGTCCAGGCAAAGTCAAACCTGGTAACTTTGTTGATAAAGATGGTAATGTGCTCGGAAGGCATAAGGGAATAATCTATTATACAATAGGTCAGAGAAAAGGCTTAGGAATAACCTTTGGAAAGCCAATGTATGTTATAGATATTGATGCTGAAAAAAATGAGGTGGTTCTGGGAGATGAAACCCAGGTTTTTTCAGACAGCTTGGTTGCCAATGATTTAAATTTTATTTCAATTGAAAAGCTGGATAAAGAAATGAAGGTAACTGCTAAAACACGATATACAGCAAAAGAAGCAGATGCAACCATTTTCCCTATGGAGAATGGTGAAGTGAAAGTAGTGTTTGATTCTCCTCAAAGAGCCATCACACCTGGTCAGTCTGTAGTGTTCTATGATGGTGATATTGTTGTAGGCGGAGGCACAATAGTCAGGACACCGGCGAAATAGCGGTGGTAGATTTTGAAAATATAGGATAGATAAGGTGGTTGTTTTACTAATTTAATATCTAGTCTAATATCTAGTTTAATGTATAGTATTGTTGAAAGAATTTGTAATGTGGTTATATATATGATAGCCTTGATAGAGAGAAATTTTATCAAGGCTTTTTCATTAAGTAAGACAATATAATTATACTGTATGGGCAAAAATGACTCCAGCGCAACAATGATCAATTTCGTTCAACCCAATAATATATGAGTATAACAACAGTAATATGCTTATACAAGCTACAACTTACATCTACTGTTCTTGAAAACTAGCAGAGACGAAACAAATTGTTTCTATAAATAGTTATAACAGAATACGGACGGATTTCTTTCACTGGGATATTCTCCAAGAGAAGTTCCATATAATGTTTCAGATAATATAACACCAAGCAGGAAAATTTTCAGATTCATCTAATATATTTTTATTAGATGAGAAATAAAATCAAACAAGGAAGTGTTTTATCCAGGCAATTATACACTTGGATTGGGAAAGATGGTTATTGTACTTGTCGCAAATAACTTTCATGCTGACGGAGATATATCTGACTTTTCAGTGAAGGATTTTGCAGAAAAGCTGTCAAACAGGGGGCATAAGATTCGAATTATTACGTATGATGATGAGCTAACAGGCCAAAAGAATCGGGAAAACAGTTATGAAATATTCCATGTATTAAAACTGAAGCTTCCTCTTGCCAGTTTGTTTTGCAGAAGAGAATATAAATTGTCTGCTATGAATATTAATAAGGCTTTATCCGGAGCAAATGTTGTACATATCTGCCAGCCTTCGATTCTTGGAAAAAAAGTATATAAAGCAGCTAAACGGTCAGCTATTCCTGCTGTTGCCGGATTTTACAATGAGCCTGAAAATATAATACGCTGGCTTTTTTACCGGAATTTTTCACATATTCATTGTCTATCTAAATCTGTCGCTGCACAGCTTCGCGCACATGGATACAAAGCATGGCTTCATGTCATATCAAATGAACAAGATTCTCCGGAAAATAGCGTGAGAAGAATGGAAATCATGTATTCATCTTTATCCGGAAAACGAGATAAGAACGAATATGCCAAGGGCTTATTGTTCAAATTGTTTTCCCGATTATTCTATACATGTTTTGCCATACCTCTTATGAAATTTTGGATGCATGTTGTCCTGGGAGCCAGAATCCGAGGAAAAGAGAATCTTAAAGGACTACGCAGTGCAGTAACGGTTTGTAATCATGTGCATTTTCTGGACAGTGTTATGGTGGCTCTGGCGCTTTTTCCGAGGAAAGCCACTTTCCCAACCTTTACAAAAAATATAAAGTCTCTTTGGCCGGGGAAAATAGTACGAATACTTGGAGGTGTGCCTATCCCGGAAAATATCAGTGAAGTAAAAACATTCTTTAACGAAATGGAATTTCTATTAAGAAAAAATCATATAGTGCATTTATTTCCTGAAGGGATAGTGAGGCCATATGATACCTGTTTGCGGAGTTTTAAGAAAGGAGCTTTTTATTTGGCTGCTCAAGCCCGTGTTCCAATTGTCCCAATGATAATCACTTTTGAACCGCCCAAAAGAGTATATAGATTGATACGAAAAAAACCAGTAATGACCCTTCATGTAGGGAAACCTATTGAACCTGTTGATACTGAGCCTCGAGAAGATGCACAGCACCGCATGAAAGTAATATACAAGCGAATGAACAGCTTTGCAAAAAGAAACATTGAACAAATGCCATAAAAAAACAGCCACTCCTTCTTAGCTTAATTAACTGTGCTAAGAAGGAGCTGTAAACTAACCATATTCACATAATGGGCTTACTGAACGTTATATAAGCCTTTACTTTTCATATAGTTGAAAATACCTTCTCCATGTTGCTGTTCTTCTTTTTGGATATGGTTCAGGACCTGCCTTATATTAGTATCTGTAAATTCAAAGATGGCAGTATTGTACGCACTTGATACATACTTTTCAGCCATTAACATATCTGAGCAAAGAGCAGCATCATTTTGGTTATTCATGCCTGACTGTGCTTGGGTTTGCTGATATTGCTGGTTCTGCTGATTCTGTTGATTCTGCTTACCTTGCTGTTGTGCCATATTCGGGACCTGACCACTTAATATTTGATTAATTGTGTTATAATGCTCCTGTTCCTGTTTTGCATAGTTTTTAAATAACTGCTTTAATTGTGGGTCCTGAGTTTGATTTGCATAATTGTTATATTTTTGTATACATATCTCTTCATGGCTTTTTTGATCTTCTAAAAGCATTCTTTCTTTTTGGCTTAGTTGTACTGCCAAAGCAATCACCTCCTTGTGATATTTTGCTACAATTCCATGGACTTATTCATTAATTAATTAACAGGAACATTTTATAATTCATGCTCTATGGAAAAATAATCACACTGAGGTATAATTTTCAAACTTAAAGACGTGTAAACACCGGCTTTCTGTTTTCGTAATGGGCAACATACTTAAAGCCGGAATCAAGCAGGAGTTTGCTGAAATCCTCAAATTTGTAGCCTATATGCTCTTCGCTATGAGAATCAGAACCTAAAGTGATAATTTCACCACCTAATTCTTTATAACGCAGCAATATATTTTTATCATATACAGGTACTGGCTTTCCATCATTTCTGTTTAAATAAGATCTGGTGTTTATCTCAAAACCTTTTCCGTCACTTACTATTTTTTTCAGAATAGCATCAAACAAATCGCTATAATCAGCATATTTCAACGACCTGTCATAATAATTGGCCTTCCTTATTATAAAATCGAAATGACCAACAATATCATAATTAGAATAGTTATTTATCATAAATAAAATTAATTCCAGGTACCGGGAATATATCTTATTTTTAGGCAAATTATCATAAAAACCTTTTTCATATGGGTCCTTGCCATCTACTACATGTATTGAAGCAATAATAAGATCGAATTCATATTTATTAACTGTCTCCAAAGTTTTATTTATAACATGTGGTTGAATTCCAACTTCAATACCCTTAATTATTTTAAGTCCTGGTTCATATTGATTCTTAAGTAAATCCATATATTTCATATATTTGTCAAAATCAATTACTGATACATCTTCATATCCAGGAAAGTCATAGTCCAGATGATCAGTAAAAGCTATCCCGTTTAACCCTTTTTTTAAAGCGGTTTCACAAGCTTTATATAAGTCCATGTCACTGTCAAAAGAAAGAAATGAATGCATATGATTGTCAAACATTTCAATTAATCCTCCATATTATTCTTATAAAGCCTTTATCTGAAATTAGAAAAATAATAATAAATTAAATTAGCAATATCAGTTATTATTTAATCAGTTATTATTTATATAGTGTTAATTAATAAAATACTGTTAATTAACAAAATATTAAGGTAGGGGAATAGGGGAGCCTTCGATTGAAGTTTCGCTGTTAGAAGGATTATCTTTTGTTACATCAACTACAGCATTGGTTTCACTGTCCGTATCATCATTGGTTTCCCCGTTGTTTTCCACAACCTTATCATTTTCTGAATTACCGAATGGAGTTGAATTTGGCGAAGTTGATGGTTGGGCATTATTCTTTTGAGGCACTTGATTTCCTGAAGACTGATTATTTTTATTGTTTTTATTAGTCTTGTTTTCAAGATTGTTATAACTAATATCTGAAATAAAGTTCTCAGATATTATTTTTTCAGTCTCTTCTGCATTATGAATATAGTACCATACTCCATCAATTACTTTAGATTCGCCAGGTAATGTAAAAAAGCTGACATTATCCAGACTAAAGTTGGTAATACCTCTGGTAAGATTAAAAACTTCCGTTAGTGTTATATTAGTCTCCAGATTATCATATACCACGTTAATAATTTCATTTAGTTTTGGAAGGTAAATAATATTTGCCTTTTGCCTTATAACTTCTTTTATAAAATTTTGCTGAGCCTCAATCCTTTTTAGATCTGAGCCGTCATAGTATTTAAGCATTTCCTCGGAATAAGAGCCGTTAGGGTGTCTGAACCTTAAAAATTGTTCAGCTTTTTCTCCATCCAGGATCTGCTGGCCTTTTTTCAAATGAATATGAAGATTCTGCAGAGGATCATCATAGTCCATATCAACCGGAACATAGTAATCTATTCCTCCAAGCAAATCTATAATCTGCCTGAAGGTAGATATGTTCAAATAAACGTAATAACTTACCTTTACATTTAGAAGCTCAGAAACAGTGTCCATAAGCAGTTTGGGCCCATTTTTTCTGGCAAATATCCCGTTAATTTTAGGTATGCTCATACCGCTGACGTTAACTCGTGTATCCCTTGGTAAAGACATAATGCTTAATTTTGTTTTTGAGGGATCATAATTAACAAGAAGTATAGTATCTGTATTTGCTTCTGATTTATCGCCAACGAGAACTAAAAAATTTATAGGGTCTTTTCCAAAAACAAAAGGCTTAAGAAGGCTACCCCACATATTATCATCTGAAATTGAATGGTAAACCTCGGAAGAACTTATACTATTTATATAAAAAAGTATATACGCCCCAAATATAAATAAAATTATAGAAACAATCATACTTACAGTAAAATAATATTTTCGTAAAATCATTTTTTCCTCACAGTCTATAATTTACAGTATTCTAATTAAGTCTTTACATATTATAATTAAATAAAATCAGCATGTAAATATCAAAATCAACCTGTAACCAATACTTAACAGGAATGTTAATCAATTTTTAATACTTTTAATTATTTATTATCATTATCTTTATAAATAGATACATCAGACAGGGGATTGCTGTCTACAGCTTTTTTTAACTGCTGGTTATTTACATGTGTATATATTTCTGTTGTAGAAACACTTTCATGGCCAAGGATTTCCTGCAGGGACCTTATATCTACATTTCCGTATCTGTACATTAGGGTGGCGGCAGTGTGCCTCAGCTTATGGGTGGAATACTTTTCCGGATCAAGTCCTGAAGCAGCTATATATTTTTTTACAATATGCTGGACAGTTTTTTTACTAATCCTTTGTTTTCTTTTACTGAGGAATAGAGCGTTTCTGTCCTTGACACCATCAACCGGGCGTACCTTAAGGTAGTTCTCCAGTGCGATTTTGCACGCATTATTCAGGTATATAGTACGTTCTTTTCCACCTTTACCAATAACTGTTAGTGTATCTTTTTTAATTTTATTAAGATCAATTCCTGTTAATTCAGATAATCTTAAACCGCAATTTAAAAACAAGGTAATAATTGCATAATCTCGTTCACGGTGTTCGCCATCTATTGAATAAAGCAGCTTTTTGCTTTCTTCGATATTTAAATATTTAGGTAATCTCTTTAGAATTTTCGGAGATTCAAGCTCACTGGCAGGATTATACTTAAGCAAACCGGCTTTGTTACATAAATAGTTGAAAAAAGATTTCAAGGAAGCAACTTTACGGGCTCTGGCACTGGCACTGTTGTTACGTTCACGGCTTAAATAAGACATAAAAGCGTAAAGGTCGCTTAAAGTAATAGACTCAAGTAATTTAGCATCAACATCTGCAATAGAAATTTTATCAAAATCATCTTGATTATCTAATTTAACAAGATTTTTATGAACTTTTATAAAACGCAAAAAAGTCCTTAAATCATAAAAATATTCATTAACGGTATTTTTTGATTTGCCTTTGATTGTTTCCATATAACTTAGAAAATCAGATAATATTAATGGTTTTTCGTCCATAATAGTATTCATAGTATACCCCTTGCCGAATGATACTCCCTATTATACAAAATTATTATTTTGTCTAATTGAATCTTTTTTTGATTTCCCTTTTATTATAGCATAAAAATATTTTGTAAACAGAAATCTGTTTGAAGCTAAAATTAATATAAAAATAACAACTCCCTATACAAAACTCTGTTATAAAATCTTGATGTTAAGGAGTTGTTTTTACTTTTAATGTGTCATTCCATATTAATATTTGTCTTAAAATATCTATATAAAGTGTATTTGTAATTTTAATAATATTATTTACTCAAATAACGCTTCAACGAATTCTCTTGCATTGAATTCCTGCAAATCATCAATTTTTTCTCCAACACCTATTAACTTCACAGGAATATCCAGTTCTGATTTTACCGCAATAACTATGCCGCCTTTTGCAGTTCCATCAAGCTTTGTAAGGACAATACCCGTAATATCTGCAGTTTCGTTGAAAGTTTTAGCCTGTGATATGGCATTCTGGCCTGTAGTTGCATCAAGAACCAATAAAGTTTCACAACTAGCTTCAGGCAGCTCTCTGCGAATTACCCTTGCTACCTTTTGCAGCTCATCCATCAGATTCTTCTTGGTGTGAAGCCTTCCTGCAGTGTCACATATAAGAACATCGGCTTTACGTGCTTTTGCAGCCTGAATAGCATCATATATTACAGCCGCAGGGTCTGATCCTGCAGACTGTTTTATCAGATCAACTCCCACACGGTTGGCCCAGATTTCCAGTTGTTCAATTGCTGCAGCCCTGAAAGTATCACCAGCAGCCAGAATTACTTTTTTGCCTTGCTGTTTGAGCTGACTAGCTATTTTGCCTATGGAAGTTGTTTTTCCAACTCCGTTAACACCTATCACTGTAATAACTGAAGGAGTTGTGCTTAAATTAAGGCTTGTATTCCCATCACCCAATATATCAATTAATTTTTCTTTTAACAAGGTTTTTACCTTCATGGGATCTGTAATTTTATCTTCTTTAACTTTATTTTTTAGCCATGATATTATATTTTGCGTAGCCTTTGTCCCTACATCTGAAATAATTAATATCTCTTCTAATTCATCAAACAGATCCTCATCAATTTTACCAAAAGAAACTAAAACCTGATCGATTTTTTCGGTAACGCTTTTTTTAGTTTTTAGTAATCCCTCTTTAAGCCTGCTAAAAAAACTCATTCAATATCCTCCCTTGGTTGAATTTCATCCTGCTTTGCTATCATTTATATTATCATTAATTTTTATGGATACAACCTTAGAAATTCCATGCTCCTCCATTGTAACCCCATAGAGCCTGTCAGAGCCTTCCATGGTCCCTTTTCTGTGTGTAATCATTATAAATTGTGTCTGCCCTGAAAGCAACTTAAGGTACTCTAAAAACCTATATACATTTGCTTCATCAAGAGCTGCTTCAATCTCATCTAAAACACAGAAAGGAACCGGCCGTAACCGCAAAATAGCAAATAATAATGCAATAGCGGTAAATGCTCTTTCCCCCCCTGACAACAACATAAGGTTTTGTAATCTTTTTCCAGGAGGCTGGGCTTCTATTTCTATTCCTGACTCAAGTACATTATCCTCATCAGAAAGGATCAGGCGCGCCCTCCCTCCTCCAAACAACTGCTTAAATACTTCATTGAAGTTATCATTAATAATTTTAAATTGTTCAGTAAATTGTTTCTTCATTATAGCAGTCATTTCATATATTACACGGTTTAATTTATTTATTGCATTCTCCATATCAATACACTGAGCTACCATGAACTCATAACGTTCTTTTGTTTTTATATAGTCTTCTATTGACGACAAGTTAACAGGACCTAATTCTTTAATTTGAGTTCTGTACATGTTTATTGCTTTCTGGGCCTGTGAAATGGAACCAATGTCTTTTTTCATGGTTAACGCATTATTATAGGTTATTTCATATTCATCCCACATACGGGTTTGGATTGCCTCAATCTCCATTTCGGTCTTTGACCTTTTTAATTCAATCCTTCCAAGCTCTTCTTGCAATAAAATCAGGTTTTTATTAGCGTCATTAATCTTTTCAGACATTTCCTGTAATTCTTCTTCCAGTTCTTTTTTTACTCCAATAAGTCTTTCAATCTGAAAATTCCGTCCTGTTTTTTCTTCCTGATAATTTTTCATCTGCAGCTTGAGTCCTTCAATAGTCTGCTTAATACTTTCAATCTCTTCGGCATTTCTGCTCTTCTCAGCCATTTTATGATTATAGCTGTTTGTTAAAGCCTCTTTTTCTGATAATAACCTGCTTATTGTCTCATTGATATTATTTATGCTTTCTGAAATTGAATTTAATTTTATTTTATAATTTGTAATACTATTTGAGAGTTCATCACGTAAAGATTGCTCTTCTTTATGTTTATCCTGATGCTCTTCAATTACTTTTTTAATGTCATTTATTTCCTGTTCTATTATTCTTAAATCTTCTGAATATTTCTCCAATTCCTCTGAAGCCTTTTTCTCTTGCTGTATAAGTTCATTTTTCTCATTAATCAGCATTTCAATTCTGGAAGAAATTCTCTCAATATTGTCTTTAACCTGAGACAAATGGCTTTCATCTCTTACAAGTGCCAGTTGGCAGTTCTTAATATTATTTTCAATTTTTATTAATTTTTCTTTATTCTCTTTAATTTCATTTATTATGGCTGAAATATTACCTTCAAGAGCTAATTCTTTCTTATGAAGTTTTTCCATATTTTCTTGCAACTCTTCAATTTCCCTGTTTCTGCTTAAAATTCCAACTCCTTTATTCTCTACGCTACCTCCGGTCATAGACCCTGATGTACTTATAATATCACCTTCAAGAGTAACAATTTTAAAACTGTTTTTAAAATCTCTTGAAATAGCAATACCAGTATCGAGATTATCAACTACAACAACTTTTCCCAGCAGACTAAGCATAATTCCCTTATACTCTCTTGAATAGGTTATCAAATCCGAAGCAATTCCGCAAAAACCTTTATAATTCGTCAACCTGGATAATATATTTTCTGCCATATAGCTACCTTTTACAGAAGTAATAGGTAAAAATGTTGCTCTACCCATTTTGGTTTCCTTTAACTTTTCAATAGCCTTTTTGGCATCCTCCTCACTAGTAGTAACTATATTTTGAAGAGCTCCTCCCAAGGCCATTTCAATCGCAATTTCATATTTTTTGTCGACCTTTAGCAGTTGTGCTAAAGCGCCATGAATACCTTGCCCAAAGTCCGGTGATTTCTTGCAGAACTGTAGTACTGCCCGAACACTTTTGTTATAGCCTTCAAGATTTTTCTCCATTTCATTAAGTAGCTTATATCTGGAGGACTTTACCTGAATTTCAGATTTTACTGCATTTTGTAGTTTTCTATATTCATCTAATTCTGAGTCTAATTCATCTTTTTTTCTTAAAATTACTTCCATATCGGATTTTAAAGACTTTAGTTCTTCTGCTGATTTAAATACTGTATTGGTAAGCTCATTATATTTTTGGGTCTGTTCATCTTTGTCTAATGTAAGCTGCTTTATTTCATTATCTACCGAATTATGATTCTTATTAATATTGCTTATAAAAGAATTGAAACTATTAATCTGCAGCTTTTTGTCAGACAAAGCATTCATTTTATCAATCAGGGTTGATTTATAGGACTCAATAAACTTTTCACTTTCTCCAAGAAGTAGTTGCTGGGCTTTCATTTGCTCTTCATATTCAGCAAGCTCCCTTGAGCATTTTTCATGTTCTTGATATAATTCATTAAGCTTGTCCTTCTTATGTAATATTTCCCTGGAAATTCCATATGATTTTGTATTTATTTCCTTTATTTCTTTTTCAATACGTTCAATATTGTTTAATAAATTCTGAATTTTCTCTTCATTTAGTTTAATTTCAGAAAGGCAACGTTCCAGGCTGTTTTCCAGATTAAAAAACTCATTTCTGGTTTTCTCCAGATTTTCTTCTGCCTTCTTAATGAGTTCATTTTTTTGCCTGCTGTTTCTTGTAAAG
>DULL01000031.1 GCA_012840395.1 Clostridiaceae bacterium
ATCAATCACAAGGATATTATTTTGGTGTGGTGCCTTCAATGGCCTTTTGCAATAGTGGGGAATTCATAGTTGCAAAACTGGGGAATTTTTTTTGCAACTTTGTCCGTTTCTATTTTGCAATAAATATTTTTTTGCATTAAATTATATGAATGATATTCATCCTTGTGATCTTGCTAAACAGCTTAATTTAAGTGTCCGTCAATTAGAAAGGGTAATGGTTAAATATTATGGACTAACATTTAGCCAAAAGCTCGCTCAAATGAGGGTTTTTGCAGCAAAAGAACTACTTGTGAATAGTAATATGACTGTTTCAAGAATTGCTGAAAATGTAGGTTATAATAATACGAAATATTTCACTAAGGCATTTAAGGAAATAACCGGCATGACGCCCGGAAAATTCAGGAAAAACAAAAGGAGTACTATTAATACTACTAGTACTCCAGATACTGATATTAGCTTATAATATACCAACATATATAATTCTGACATTTATAATACGCAATTTACGCAATACGAAAGAAGATATCTGTATATTATTTGAATTAGGAATCAATATTACACTAAAATACTGTAATTGTAATATAATTTATCGTTTAGCGTATAATTATGAAACTAAAATATTAGTGTTATTTTAATCAATTAATATCTATAATCTTTAACTGCATTAAAGATAGCTATAATATTTTCAACACTGGTGTCTCCCTGGACTTGATGTGAAGGGGATACTATATAGCCTCCATTTCTGCCCAATATAGAAATAATCCTGGTTGTCTCATCATAAACTTCTTTAGGTGTAGCATGAGGCAACAGTTCAACTTCGTCAATAGCTCCATGGAAAGATATTCTGTCACCAAATTTACTGAAGAGACTTTCTGGCTGCATACCGGCTGCTGTAACCTGAATTGGGTCAAGAACATCGATACCAATTTCTATAAGATCATCTACTACTTCTGCTACTGAACCACATGAATGATAGAAAGTTCCAAGTCCCATTTTTTTGAAGGGCATAGTAAGACCTGCACTATGGGGCTTAATGAGCTTGCGCCATAGATCAGGACTGAGCATTAAACATTCCTGCCCTCCTATGTCACCTCCGGAACCAATAATATCAATTTCTCCATCGGCAGCATCTAATGCTCTCATTGCCCTATTATAATAATACTCTCTTACTTTAAAACAGATTGCATCAACTATTTCTGGATTTTCATACATATCGATGAAGAACTGTTCCATTCCTCTCATGTACCAAGGTGTTTCAAAAGCACCTCCTGCAAAAAACATTATAGCCCTGTCATCGACTTTTTTATGTTCCTTAATTGTATCCTTTATTTTAGAATAATCCCACCAATCTAAACTCGGCCAATCATAATCCATAATCTCATCAACTGTTGTAAATTTAGCTAGAGGATGTTCGACAATTTCATAGTAAGTATTATATTGATTAGTGGAAGCTTTCATTACATTACCCCATATATCAGTTCCTTCTCCGCCTAATGTTGGTGTTGAACGCTCTTTGGGACCTATATATGTTAAGTATATCCACCTCATATCTATATCTAGTTTGTCGAGAACATCAATGCGGGTATCAACAGAAAAATATTGCATTAAAGATTGCCAAACTTCATCGGTACATCTGAGGGAAGTTGCCGGCCTATCAGCTTTTTCTCGCTTAAGGGCTTTTTTTACTCTTTCTCTACTTGTCATAGTTTATTACTCCTCCATTCAAAATTTGGGGACATTCCTTTTCATAATGGCAGGTGGGCGATACTCCTTCATACCATATTTTACTTTTATCAAAAGAGCATGTTGTTCATAATTTTCCTTTTGTATCAAGTAGATCTTTTATTTCTTTACAAAATGATCCCTTTATTAATGTTTAATATTTCCATAAAGGGAAATCATAATATAAAACTTTTCATTCCCTACTCTATTGCCAATTATCAGGCTTGTTTCTTTAAGTATTTTATTTTAGCCATTAATCTGCTTTGTTCCTGTTCTGTTCTGGTTTCACCCCTGTATACTTTAATCTACGTTTATTGTATCTGACTCTGGATAAATAGTACACTATGTTTTAAGACGTGATTTTTATACATATGGCCATAAGGGAAACTGCTATTGGGACATTCTTTTTAAGGGACATTTCTTTTTATTTATGAAAAATCATGTAGTATGTAGAAAACCTATTTTCAAATTAGAAAGGGATTTTAGATAAAAGAATAGCAATGGGAAAAGCTAGAAAATATTAATGAAAACTTTATAAAAAAGCTTAGTAAATAAAGTATTAGGAATCTGTTGAAGATAAATTTATAAGTTACGGATTGATTTTAAAAACAATCCTAAAACTATTTATAATAAGATTAGCTAACAGTTACAGTCACTAAAAGATTAAGCAGTTAACTAAAAAGGAATTAAAAAAGGAATTAATATTTTTAATTACAGAGAATATCTGCAGATATATTAGATATAATATTATTTTCAGAATTTAATTAGCTTTTTATAGAATTCAACATTTTGTAAATTTTAATAAAATTATCAATATATATATTACCCTTAAAAATATATAAATTAAGAAGTCAATAAAAAAGTTCAAAAAAGAAAGTCATGCTTATTTTTAAGCAAGGTCGTAAAGTTGAGTATTATAATACCTTTAAACTAAGCATTATGAGATTACGAGATTGTTTTTTATTTTTATTAGACGAGATAGTTTTTTATTGGATTAATGAACAGAAAGCCATCTGGTATCTTTTATATTTTTTTAATAGATTGAATCCTTCATTTGATAATCGAGATATTCCTGATATTGATATGTTTCCTATATAATCACATAGATCTTTGTATGTATATCCACATAGTACTCTTAATACATAAATGACAAACGCTCTAACTTTTTTAGTTTCACTACAGTACTTGGATCTTAATTTCCATGAAAGTTTTTCACCAAGTATCTCACCTATTCTATGTAATAATTCATCCGGCTTTCTGGTTCTCACAATATAACGTTTCTCACTTTTATACTCATTTTCAGTATATGCCTTTATTATATTTTCATCTATTTCTTCCATAAAATCAGTGTCCTTCATGGATTGGACAAAAGTCTTATACTTCTGCTGTGCTAAATCTTTGTCGCTGCTAAATAATTTTAATATATATTCTGTATCAACAATTTCATGTGTATCTTCCATTAGACCAACGTATATCCCATATGAGGAATATTTGTATAATTCTTCTTTTCCGAAATATCCCGGCAAATCTTTTGCGTTATTATGAATATATGCTGACAGTTTGAGAATATAAGAAATGTTGTCTACTATTGCACTTGCAAATCTACCTTGAAATAGATGTCCATGTCGATTATATCGCCTGTTAAAATAGCTTACATAGGCGGTATTTAGGCTTTGCATGAAGGATGAAATATCAGCCCCACATGGGTCAATATAGATATGTACGTGATTATCCATAAGAATATATGAATAAATCCTGCAATGATATTTTTCTTTATATTTTTTTAATAGTAAAAGGTAATAGTTTTTATCTTCATCACACTGAAATAGATCTACCTCACTGATGCTTCTAGACATTACATGATACATAGCATCTTCTGACTTTTTTCTTGCGATTCTTGGCATTTTTTATCACCTCAAGCAATATTATAGCATTACAGGTAATATTTGTAAAGAACAAATGTTCGAAAAAAATAATTTGTTTTATTGCGATATAAAACAGTGTAAGTTATAGGAATCCAGTAAGGATGCAGAAAGAATACAGTAAAATATAGTAGGAATGCAGTAATAACAAGACTGACAGAGAAACATAAGCAGGATCCCCTTGAACAAAAGGATTTAAAGCGCTAGAATGGGAGTACGGTATGGTAATTTGATAGGAGTAAGCAAAGATGAGAGTACAGTAATATAGTAACAATAAACGGTAATAATACGTTAAAATATGGCTAAGTGTCGCACAGCAACAGCACCAGCCGTTGCCTCAAACAGCAAACGGCATAAGACAGCATATGAAAAAACATTGCATCAGCGTAACATCGGTACATAACAAACAATACATTAGACAATACAGGACAAAAGACAAATGTAAAAAAAGCGATGAATAAAAAAGTGTCGGAAACGAAGAAATAAGGAATAAGACGAAGACAAAAAACAAAGAGAAACAAAAATGAAGGAGCGTCTCCTTTATGAAACAGGTTACAGCAGCTATAATACGTCAGGATAATAAAGTACTTATTGCCCAGCGAGCTGCAGATGATGAGTGCGGTTTATTATGGGAGTTCCCGGGTGGCAAGCTAGAGGAAGGAGAAACTCCTGAAGAATGCATAACTCGGGAGATAAAGGAAGAATTAAATTTAGATGTTGAAGTTATCGATATTTTTACTACAAGTATATATAGATATAATTCTCAAGATATAAAGTTTACAGTGTTTAATGTTAGACTAATAGGTGGTAATCTTCGACTTAATGTTCACAATCAAGTAAAATGGGTTGATATAAATCAACTTAAAAACTATAATTTTATGCCTGCAGATATAGAATTTGTTGAAAAATTGGTAAGAGATGTATAAATTAGAAATAGAGTAGATAATAAAGCGAGGAATTAAGTAGAGTAAGGCTGTCAAAGTAGTGCTGACTACCATTACTATTTTTTCCTACTATTGAAAGATGCTCCTATTATTGAAGCGAATTTTTTAAAGTACAGTTTTTTGACTATTGTAAAGGACTGTCCCTATATATTTTATGTGAGGTAAAGAGATTTATGAAAATGATATCATGGAATGTAAATGGACTTAGAGCATGTTTAGAGAAAGGATTTCTAGATTTTTTTCATAATATTAATGCGGATATTTTTTGCATACAAGAAACAAAGCTTCAGGAAGGACAGGTTGACCTTGAACTGGAAGGATACTTTCAGTACTGGAACTATGCAACTAAGAAGGGATACTCAGGAACAGCTGTATTTACAAAAGTTAAGCCTGTTAGCATTGCATACGGTATAGGTATAGAAGAGTATGATAATGAGGGTAGGGTTATAACTCTTGAATTCGATGAATACTATCTAGTTAATGTATATACTCCTAATTCTCAAAAGGGACTGGAAAGGCTAGATTATAGAATGAGATGGGAAGATAATTTTAGAAGTTATTTAAAGAACCTTGATGAAAAAAAGCCTGTAATTTCATGTGGTGATTTTAACGTAGCTCATAAAGAAATAGACCTTAAGAATCCCTCTTCAAACAGGAGAAATGCAGGTTTTACAGATGAGGAGAGAGCTAAGTTTACAGAGTTTTTAGAGTCTGGTTTTATCGATAGCTACCGATATTTTTATCCCGATAAAACTGAGGCTTACACATGGTGGTCATATATGTTCAAAGCCAGAGAAAGAAACGCGGGATGGCGTATTGATTACTTTTGCGTATCTGAGAGAATTAAAGAGAAAATGTTAAATGCTCATATTCATCAGAATATCCTGGGTTCAGATCATTGCCCGATTGAACTTGTGATTGATGTTTAAAAGTAGGGGAAAAAGTAGGGGACAGTTCTGCAGAAACGTGGCAGGGGACAGTTCTGCATAATTAACAGTTTTAGGTATAACATTTCTAAATAATAATTTTTATTATTATGTAATAATTTTTATGATTTTAGAGAGCAAGAAGTAGGGTTCACACAAATTACAGGTTACCAGATAAGATATTTCAAAAAAGCAGGAATGTCCCCAAACAGGTTCCCAAACAGGACTCCCACAGAATGCTCCCAAAGGAGGAATTTAGTTGAAAATATTAGTAGATGCAGATGCTTGCCCTGTACCTGTAAAGAATACAATTATAAAAGTTGCAAAGGAGTTCGGTTTACCTGTCATAATGATCATTGATACCAGCCACATAATTGATGATGGATACTCAGAAGTAATTACTGTTGACAAGCAGGAAAATTCTGCAGATCTTGCCATTATTAACAGGACTTTACCAGGCGATGTCGTAGTCACTCAAGATTTTGGTCTGGCAGCTATGGCTATTGGAAAAGGAGCCGCAGCAATAAATCAAAATGGGATGATATATTCCAGTGAGAATATAGACCGGCTTTTATTTGAAAGGCACATTTCCCAAAAAGTCAGGTGTTCAGGTAAAAGAATAGCTGGTCCTAAAAAGAGATTAAAAGATAATGATATAAAGTTTGAGGCTTCTTTTAGGGCATTAATACATCGCCTTTATATGAGTATATATGGGTAATGAACATAAGTTTATAAGTTTTAATCGAGCTATATAGAAATGCAGGCGTTATCTTTATGAAAAATGCGGGGATATCTTTATATAGGCCACATCTTACATACCCTACATTTTATATAAAAACCATTTGCAGGTATTTACCTCATATTTTAGTTCATATACTTTTTCCACTCCATTAATAATACTCTGGCACTTATAAATATACATCCGATTACCTGCAAGCTTTTCTTCATCCTGATAGAAAATCCTATTTATATTAATTGTTTTTTTGCCGTCTTCATTTATAAGCTGATATCGGACAGGAGTGATTTTTCCGTCTTCCTCAAACCAGGCAATCATTTTTATCGGTTTCATTAAGACTTTCATACTATTCCACCACCTATAAAATACTGCTCATTATAGGGAAATCTTCTACCACTCCACCCTGGAGAGGATTTATTCCTGACTGTAAAAAGGTTGATCGAATTACCGACCTAGGTCCGTATTTCAGCCTGATATCATCGATAGCCCGGTCAATTTTAAGTTGTTTATCCCAATCTTTACAAAAAAGTGATAACTGTACAGAGTCATCTCTGTATAAATCAGATACTCTTACTCCCAGATGACGTATAGGCTCTCCTTTCCAGGCTTCATCAAAGAGTTTCTTTGTTTCTGCGAATATTGCATTTGTGCAGTCTGTAGGAACTTCTAACTTTCTTTGATGGCTGAATGAATAAAGGTCTTTTGTCTTAATTGAAACAGCAACTACCCGGCAACAAAATCCTTCATGCCGAAGTCGCATTGCTACTGTTTCAACTAGTGATAGCAGTACTTTATGAGCTGTTTCCCTGTCTTCAACGTCAAAACGTATGGTTGTAGAATTACCAATTCCCTTGATATTTGATATTCTTCCGTGAGAACGAACAGAGGAATCTTCAATTCCGTTGGCAAAATTCCATAATGTTATACCCCAGCTTTTTAGTTTGTATTTTAAAAGTTCTATATCACATCTGGCCAGATCTCCAATAGTATAGATACCCATACTATGCAGCTTGGGAGCAGTGGCACGCCCTACCATGAAAAGGTCTTCTACAGGCAAAGGCCAAAGTTTGTAAGGAATTTCTTCAGGGAAAAGAGTATGTACCATATCTGGCTTTTTTAATTCGCTACCCATTTTTGCAAGAAGTTTATTTGAACTTATACCTATATTAACAGTAAAGCCAAGTTCCTTTTTTATTCGTTCCCGTATTTTATTTGCAACTGTTACGGCATCATCTCTGAAAACTTTTTCCATTCCCGTAAAGTCCAGAAAAAATTCATCTATGCTAAAAGGCTGTATTCTGTCAGAATAATCCCTAAGAAGATTTAGCAATGCAGACGAGCATTGCATATATAAGTAATAGTTCGGACGGACTACTACCAATCCGGGGCATTTTTGCCTGGCCTGCCACAGAGTTTCTCCTGTTTTTATTTTAAATTTTTTTGCGGGGATAGATTTAGCCAGAACAATACCATGCCTGGTTTCCTCATCTCCGCCGACAACAGAGGGTATTTCCCGCAAATCTACCGTGTCTCCGTGCTGAAGCCTGTAAACAGCCTCCCAACTTAAATATGCACTATTTACATCTATATGAAAAATGATTCTTTTTTTCACCTTATCACTACCTGATATTACTATCATCTGGTAAATATTATTATATAACGAACATATGTTCGTTGTAAAGGGCCTGTGCCGAATATTTTTATGCGAGGAAAGAGTAAAATCTATAAAAATAGAATATGTAATGTAGTAGCAGTAAAGGAGCGAGAAAAGATAAAAATTATTAAAAATTATTAAGATCATAAAGAGTTTTATTGTTTTTTATTCTTTATTTTAATATTTATTGTTTAATAGTTTAATTATAGGGTAAAATTATTAATATAATTAAAGCTATGAGTATAGAATATTATAATTTAAATTCTAAGTTGCTTTTATCTATCCTACTATAATAGAAGAATAACAATTATAGAAGGATAACCGTTCAAAGTCACATCGAAAAAAGTAATAGTATTGGAGGATTCATTATGAAGATTAAGGAATTAAAAGTGGTAAATCTTAATATTACTGAGGACTATTACGAATATAAAGCTTTATTCAGGCTCTGCAGTAATGAACATTGTATGGATATTGATTTATCAGAATTATCAGAACCGGAAGTTCTGGAGAATATAAAAAGAACCTTTGTGATTGAAGAAGATGTCCATACCATAAAAGAAACTATTATGGAAAAAGTAATGGAGGCTTCCAAAATTGAATCAAGAGTAAAAGAAGGAAAAGATTGCTGTTATAATGAAGATACAATTAAGAATAATTATATTGATTCCCTGAGCAAATCGTAATGATATAAATATTTTTAATAATTAATTATTAATTCATTAGTCATAAATCATAGTTATATTAATCATAATTATATTGTTAAAAATAATATTGTTAATAGTTAACAAATATTTAACAATATTATTTTTTTCTTGCATTATTAGTATTTAGATAGTAGAATGTAATAAAATACTAATATTAGGAAATTAGTACTTAGAAATTGATAACTAGTCAAGTATTCTTCAGGAGTTAAAACTATATATCTAGTCTTACATTTCTAATATCTAGTTTTCCTGGAAATGGGGCGAATCCTATATGTTCGAAGACAAAACATTAAAATGTAAAGACTGCGGAAAAGATTTTATTTTTTCAGCGGGTGAGCAGGAGTTTTATGCTGAAAAAGGTTTCCAAAATGAACCTACACGCTGTAAAACCTGTAGAGATATCAGAAAGATGCAATTTAGCAAATCAGGGGAACAAAGAAAAAGCAAAGAAATGTTTGAAGCAGTTTGCTCTCAGTGTGGTAAAAAAACTAAAGTTCCTTTTAAACCTCGCCTTGACAGGCCTGTATATTGCAGTGACTGTTTTGAAAATAGATATTAGATTATATAATTATATATTTATTTAAACTGCTGAATATTATCAATTATTTTAGACTAATGATTAAACCAAATGGTAAATTTATTCAAATATTAACTTAAATGTTTAAGCAACTGATAGATTAAATTAAAATAGATAAAGATGAAATAAAATAAATTAGAAATAAATCAAAAATGAAAATAGTCCTGTGAAAAGATGATATTCTCAAAAGAAATATTCTTAAAGTGATATTTCTTTATTTCTTTTTAAAGAAAAGCATAAGCTACAAGATTATTTATATAATATACATCAATTCAGTTCCTCCTTATGGAACACAAAACGTATCAATATGATGTTATGCTGTTAAAAATATTAAGGATTACAAAAAATTGGATAATTTTATATTAAATTATTATCCACACCTGAAACATGCTTGTTAAAGTTATTCACAGATTTATGCACATTATCCACAGAAAACATATTCACAAAACACATGTTTTGTCTTTTGCTTGTGGATAACATCCAAAATTCACTTGATTAGAAGCTTGTATTAACAATTATTAAATATTATTTAATAAATTAATCCACAATATTAACTTCATTAGACTACATAGTTTTAAAAAACAGGATTCAAAGTGGTAGACATAAATGTCTGTTACCTCTACAGTAGCAGATAATTTGACAAGCTGTATCTTGAATATTTTTACAGTAAGGGCTTGCTTGTTGCAATATAATATGTCCAGTCAGAAATGATTGAGTATCAATAACCGTGATTCGAGAATACGACTTACATCCTCTTTAAAAGAAATATTCTTGAGGAATATTCCTAAAATTAACAAGATATAATCAGAGAAAGGGAAGAAATATAAAAAATTCATATAAAGTTTTATTTCTGAAAAAAGTGGTATAATAATTTATAAGAAGGATATATTATCCATTTAAGATTTATATACGGGGGTGGTAAATTATCTTAAATGTATTTTCATAACGAGGCGCTAGGTAAATATATCTGCCGCCTCGTTGAAATATATTAGGGGTAGAAAATTATTATGTGAGAGAAAAATTTTCTACCGTTAATTAAAGGCAGCTGGATAATACAGAATATATTATAGGAGAGGAGTTGCTACTTATATGAAAATTAAAGTAAATGGTAAGAATTTTGAAGTTACTGAGGCTTTGAGGGAAAAAGCAATAAAAAAACTATCCAAGTTAGAAAAGTTTTTTAACGTGGATGCGGAAGCACAGGTAATGATGAGTGTTCAGAGAAGCAGGCATGTAGTGGAAATAACCATTTTCTTTAATGGAGTAGTCATGAGAGCAGAGGTTGCACACGAGGATATGTATGCTGCCATAGACAAAGCCATTGACAGACTTGAAGGACAAATAAGAAAAAATAAAACAAGATTATCTAAAAAGATTCATAATGGCGCATTTAAAATAGAAAATTTCAATGATTATAACAATATGAATAATAATGTAGAGGAAGAATCGGAATTTAAAGTTGTAAGAACCAAGAGATTTGCTATCAAACCAATGACTGTTGATGAAGCCATACTTCAGATGAATTTATTGGGTCATGAATTTTTCGTATTTTCAAATGCGGATACTCTTGAGACGAATGTGGTATACAGAAGGAAAGATGGAAATTATGGTTTAATAGAGCCTGAGAAATGAGGCATTTGGTAAAATAGTTATGACAATAGTTATGATATAATGTTATGATAGAAGATTGATAAATACGGCAAGGTTTTATCATAAAGCAGCAAGAATACACTCACTTCTATAAGTAGAAGGTGAATTTATAAAATATAAACTAAGGTATGAATTACCCGATGTGAGGCTCATGAATGTAGAAGGTAACGAGACACATGAAGCGAGAATCTTCACCTTCTGTAAGCTGGAGAGGTTCAAGTTTAACATATTTAACATAATTGAGAATTAAACATTTTTGCAATTTAGTATAAATTTTCAGGGACATTAAAAGCAAAAAACAAGTGAATCAAATAAAAATAAATCAAATAAATTAAATAAACTGAATTAATTAGGTGAACTAAATTAAATTAGATAAATAGATTGTATCCGAAGGTCGGGAAGTTAGATAGAAGAACAATAGCAAATGATAGAAAATAGCAGCAAATAGTAGAAGAAAGTAGAAAATGGCAGCTAATAGTAGCGATACAGTGAAAAAAAGCAATAGAATAGTCATAGAATAGTAATAATTGAGTAGATAAATTCCAAAAAGTTTTATAAGACCTGAAAATTTCCTGCCATTGGGATTACAATGAAAATGCCGTAGCAAGTCTGCGGCATTTTATATTTTAACTTTAAATTAAGAAATTTTTAGCTTCTGCAAATGATGGTTGAATGAATTCAAATTTGAATGAATGAATCAAATTTAAATTAGTGTAAAATATGCATTATAGAAATTATCATAATGGTGCAGGAGAAGATTATCGAAATATCAGGATAAAACAGTATAAAAGAAATTAACGCTGACAGAGCATATTTAAAAGCAGTTGCCAGAACGTGTGTTCTGGTGTATACTGGTAATATGCAAAATATTGTATTGCCATACAAAGCTGTTATAAAAGAATAGGAACTGATGTAAAACTGATATAAAAACTATAATAAAAACTCTATTATAAAAAACAGATATATAAAAACAGATATAAGAACTAATATAAAAACTAATATAAAAACTAATATAAAAACTAATGTAAAAACTGACGCACTGACGCAAAAATTTTACTTGACTATTTTTACGTAACTATATGAATTCTATAATTATATAGTTACATAATATTAATAAAAACATACAGGAGAAAATATGGATTTATTACATGGTTTAAACAAGGAACAAAAAGAAGCAGTTTTAAATACCGAAGGGCCTTTGCTTGTATTAGCGGGAGCAGGCAGCGGAAAGACAAGAGTGCTTACTCACAGGATTGCATATCTGGTAAAAGAAAAAAATGTACATATAAGCAGTATCCTTGCGTTAACTTTTACAAATAAAGCAGCTAGAGAGATGAAGGAAAGAATTGAAAATCTCTTAGGAGAGATGACTTATAACGCATGGATTGGCACATTTCATTCAAACTGCGTAAGAATACTGAGAAGAGATATAGAAAAACTTGGGTATGATAGAAATTTTGTCATTTATGATACAGCAGATCAGTTAACGTTAATAAAAGATTGCCTTAGAGAATTAAACATTAACGAGAAAAATTTCCCTCCCAGACTTATTCTTGAAGTAATAGGCAAAGCTAAAGATGTCCTGTTAGAACCTGATCAGTATTTAGAAGTCCATGAATCAAACTATAGGGAAAAGAAAATTGCTCAAATATACAGTTTATATCAACAAAAGCTTAAGAATAATAATGCCGTGGACTTTGATGATATAATAATGCTCACTATAAGGCTGTTTAATGAGTATCCGGCGGTTCTTGAATATTATCAGAATAAGTTCAGGTATGTGCTTGTAGATGAATATCAGGACACTAATAAAGCCCAGTATAGGTTTATAAGTTTAATAGCAAAAAAACACAGAAACCTATGTGTTGTAGGAGATGACGATCAGTCCATATATGGATGGAGAGGAGCGGATATTGAAAATATACTGGGTTTTGAAAGAGAGTTTAAAGATTGCAAAGTAATTAAACTTGAACAGAATTACCGTTCTACTCAAACAATATTAGATGCAGCAAACAATGTGATAAAGAACAATAAGGGAAGAAAAAAGAAGGTTTTGTGGACTGGAAATCCAAAAGGCACAAATATCAGCCTATATACAGGAAGTAATGAGTATGAAGAAGCACTGTTTGTAAGTAGGGAAATCAAAAGAATGATGCTGTATGATAATAAAAGATACAGTGATTTTGCAATACTTTATAGAGTTAATGCGCAATCTCGTGTATTAGAGGAAGCCCTTATCAGAGAAGGTATTCCATATAAAGTATTTGGCGGGTTAAGATTCTATGACAGAAAAGAAATAAAAGATATATTAGCTTACTTAAGAGTAATACAGAATCCTACAGATAATATCAGCTTGAAGAGAATCATAAATGTACCCAGACGGGGAATTGGTGATGTTACTATTCAAACTTCTGAAGATATTGCAAATTCCAGAGGAGTAAGCATATTCAGCATTATATCCTCTGCAAGCGAATTTAAGGAATTAAAAAGGGCCGCACCCAAGTTGGAGGATTTTTGCAGAATGATTGCCGGGTTTATGGCTATAAAGGACAACATTAGTGTATCATCATTGATAGAAGAAGTTATTATAAAAACAGGTATTTTAGAAGAGTTGCAGGCGGAAGATACTCCTGAAGCACAAACAAGGATTGAGAATATAAAAGAATTTATCTCTGCAGCTGTTGATTTCGAAGAAGAAAGTGAAGATCAAGGACTTGAGGCTTTCCTTGAAGGGATATCCCTGATATCGGATATAGATGCTCTTGAGGAGAATAAGGACTATGTAATGCTTATGACGTTGCACAGTGCAAAAGGATTGGAATTTCCGGTAGCTTTTATAGTTGGTATGGAAGAAGGCGTTTTTCCGAGCTACAGATCTTTGGATAGTGAAAGTGAGCTTGAAGAAGAAAGAAGGCTTTGCTACGTAGGAATGACCAGAGCTAAAGAAAAGCTTTATATTACCAATACTTTCTGCAGAACTTTGTTTGGAAATACTACTTATAATCAGCCCTCAAGGTTTATAAGTGAAATACCGCCAGAATTTTTGGATGAAGTTGGTGAAACAACCAGAAGAGTAGATAAAATAATTAATACATCAAATATTAGTGGTTTGAAACTTTTCAGAGGCTCAAATCTCATATCTGTAGAAGATTTGATGCCTAAAAAACAAGTATCTGATATTAGTTTTAATGTGGGAGACAGAGTGCAACATAAGAAATTTGGGAAAGGTACAATTATTGCCGTTGAGAAAGCAGGTGATGACTATAAACTTGAAATACAATTTGACGAAGTAGGCATGAAAAGGCTTATGGCAGCATTTGCTAATTTAATAAAAATTTAAGTTATAAATATAAATTATTTAAGATATAAATTTAAGATTATATAGAATTTAAGGTTATATTTTTGTCAGTTAGGATTATATTTTTTTATCTGTTAGTTTTTATTATTAATGATATAATTATAGTGTCAAAATAGAAAATAAAGGACAAAACAGATTACTTAATGAAATGAGGAGGAGTTTTTAAAATGTCATTTTATTTTGGAGAAAAGACCTGGGTTGAACTTCAGGAATATATTGAGAAAAATGCTGTTGTAATTATACCTGTAGGAACTACAGAAGAACATGGAAGACACCTTCCTGTTGAAACTGATGCTATGATAGCAAAATATTATGGAGATTGCTTGGGGAAAGCCTGTGAAGATGAGGAAATACCTGTTCTGGTTACACAACCAATATATTTCGGATTTTCTATGGCTATTGTAAGAAAGTGGCCAGGATGTATCAATATTGATACTCGTACATTTATGAACTATATATTTAATATGGTTAATTCATTAATTGAAATGGGATTTAAAAAGATTGTACTACTGGATTGCCATGGCAATCATGATAGCCTGCTGCGCACAGTCATGAGAGAAATTGCAGACAAACATAATATATATATAATGACATTGAGACCATTTTCTTTGTCAGCCAAAAGATATAATGAAATAAAGAAAGATCCACAAGGCGATATTCATGGCGGAGAGTGGGAAACTTCTGCAATTATGCATATAAGGCCTGATCTTGTACATCACGATGAATTTACCAATGTAGATGCAATAAGATGTAATACTCCGCTTCGTGGTCCTGTTTCAACATGGGGACTACAGGAGACCAAGACAGGATTGTTTGGTGATCCCACTTATGCTACTCCCGAACTTGGAGCAGAGGTGTTTAAAGCTGCAACAGAAGAAGGGCTTAAGCTTATCAAGGAATATTACAAGTTATAGTAAATAAAGTATTTTATTATACTATAAACAAAGGCTTTGAACCATAGCAAAAAGGAAATATAACAAAACAAGCCGACTTTATCAGTATAATGCATTATGCAAACAATATTAACAAACAGCATAAGTAAACAACATTAGTATACGGCATTAATGGACGGCATTACACATATTGCATTATGCATAATGCATAATGCAATATGTGTAATGATTTGATTTATGTATAATATACCTCTCTATTACGGATAATACAGTTAAAGTATATTAGCAATGGGAGGTATATTATATGATACCTTTTTATGATAGCAATGAAATGATAGATGTAGCCCAGCACTGTAAAAATTTCAGAGCAAGAGGTTCTACAGAAAGTAAAAAAGGCAGTTCCGAAATGTCAGTATCCTGTCTTACATGTAATAATTGGAATACTGACGGTTGTATTAGTGATTCTTATGATGGTGCTCTGAGGTGTATGGAGAAAAACCAGTAAAAACAAGAAACTATTTGGGGGGTACAAATAATGGCTACAGTAGGATTAATCGCTGTTGGGCATATAGATTATGTTGGAGAAAATGCTCAGAAACTTTTAAGAGATAGTGTTAAAAACTTAAGTGATAAAGGCATTAATGTAATCTGGAAAGATGAAATAGCCACAGATTCAAAAAGAGCAAGAACTCTAGCAAAAGATATAATTAAAAGTGATGTAGACAGTGTCATACTGTTTCTAAGTACCTGGATTGAATCTCCGGTAGCCATGTCAGTAGTGAGGGAAATAGAACATATTCCCTTTGCTGTATGGGGTTCTCCAATGTTTAGAGATAAAGGCAATCTTACCAGTACAGGTTCCTTTGTTTCTTTTGCTATGTTTACAGGATCTTTAAAAAGATTAGGGTATAATTTTAAACCTTTATTAGGTACTCCTGAGGATGAGAACACCATCAAAGAAGCTTTAATTTTCTGTCAGGCGGCCTCTGCTTATCAGGCATTAAAAATTTCGACAGTAGGTCTTGTAGGGTATACTTCTATGAGTATATATCCAGGGACTTTTGATCATCTCTTGATGAGAAAGAAAATCGGTCCTGAGATTGAGCAAATGGATACCTACACTTTAATAAATAAAATGAAAGAATTTAAAGATGAGGATTGTCAGGATGTAATCCAATATCTTAAGAAATCTGCAAGAATAATGCCTGATGTATCCATGGAAGATTTATTAACAGTTTCAAAAATGTATCTGGCTATGAAAAAAATATGTCAGGAGAAAGATTTTAAAGCCATAAATGTTAAATGTCAATATGAGCTTTCCAAAGAGTTTGGAATGGTAGCGTGTGTTCCTCTTTCAATATTAGCTGAAGATTTTATTGTAGCAGCTTGTGAAGGAGATATACTGGTTACTGTTTCAATGCTTTTAATGCATTATCTTTCAGGGAATATAACTGCATATGCTGACATCATAAATATAAATGAAGATGGCACCATTAAACTATCCCCCTGCGGTTTTATACCATTCAGTTTGGGAGAAGGAGATCAGTATAACAAGGAAATAAGAAATTTCATGCCAGGTGTAGGATTTAAAGGAATACAGAACAGCTTTGTTTTTAAACCAGGAAGAGTAACCATTTTAAGGCTTGTAGAAGATATAGGAAACTATCATATTATTTATACTACAGGGGAAGGGCTCCCAACAAAATTAAGACAGGGCTATATGCCTGCCTTGGATGTAAAGATAGATGGAAGCATAGAAAAAATGATAGATTATTTTGCGGGCCAGCATTATGCTCTTTGCTACGGGGACCTTTCAAAAGAAGTGGAGGAGCTATCCAGAATTCTTGGCATAGAATGTGTACGCATCTAAGCACTACTTATAATTTAATGAAAGCATTTACTTTGTAAAATATAAAAAAAGGGACTGATTAGACCATAGGTTTATAGCATGGTTTTAAGCAGCCCCTTTTATGTCTAAGCTTTGTTATATCTTTCCGATATTCTCTACTACATTGTAAGCGTCAAATAGATTAGGACGAAAAACTAAAGCCTTTGCCCAGCCATTGATCAAATGCCTTAGACATTTTAACCCTGAATTCTTCTTCCGGTAACCCTCGGTCTACATAATACTCATATACAT
>DULL01000032.1 GCA_012840395.1 Clostridiaceae bacterium
ACCATTTTGAATATTGGCAAAAGGACTTGGGCTTCCCAGTTCCTTAAGTCAGTGAGGGATGCTTAAAGTAGCAGGTAAACAGGAGATTACTTTTATTTTTAAAACCCATAGTATCTTGACGCTATCTACCATACTCCTATATTTGACTATTGGTATTAAGTACTGTATACTGACTATAGTATGTAACTACGGTCAGCATAATTAATGCAGGACTGATATTTCCACTTCTTAAGATGATGGATATAGGTTTTAAGTTACAGACGGTGAACTGAATTCTACAGCTTATATTTTAATCTTTTTACTGTCAAGGTTCAATAGCTGTAGCTTCTGCGTATGTATTTTAAGGTCTTAAAGCAGTGGAGCAGGATAGATACATATTAGCTTTGACAAGATATATACATCAAATCCGGTGAAGGTAAGAATGGCTGGAAAAGCTGCTGGCTATAAGTGGAGTAGAAATAAATGCTATAACAAAAACAATAGGAAGGTGCAAATACCTGACGTTTTAACCAATCATCAAGAAATCTCTCGCTTCTATAAGCGAGATCTGAATTGATTAAAATTATGATAACAACTTGTTCAGCGGGGGATTGCAAGACTCCCACTGTATTCCCGAAAGAAGCGGGTTTGATATATTGCTAATACTTGCAATATGCTTGATTTAGCAATATAATAATGGCAATATTATTTTTTTAGGACGACGTGAAGTATGGATTATATAACTGTAAAAGAAGCAGGTAAAAAATGGGGGCTTGGAATCAGGATCGTTACGCTATACTGTAACGAGGGAAGAATAGCTGGTGCTGTTAAAAAGGGCAATCTGTGGCTTATTCCCAAAGATGCTGCTAAACCTGAAGATAGGAGACGGAAAAAAGTCCTGATTCAAGAAGAAAAGAAACCGTCGGTATCTAAAGACATATATAGCCTGTATGAACAGAACAAGCATGAAGGTCCATGGCCTTTTCAGTCTCTCTATGAAAACAAAGAGTTGTTTGTGAAGATTGTGAAGCACTTTCCCTATCCGATGCATATATGTGCACCGGACGGCACAATGCTTTTAGCCAATGAAGCGTATCTGAAATTTGCAAAAATATCCAACCCCGAAAGGCTTTATAAAAAACATAACATTTTGCTCAATCCCAACCTGGAAAAATGGGGAGTAAAGGAATTTACTATGAGGGCATTTCAGGGAGAAGCTGTTAACGCATATGATGTTAAAGTACCGTATCAGGAAATCATTGAGCGGTTGGGAGATCGTAATGAGTTGACATCCGAAAGTCTGTTCCATAATATTACTGCCTTGCCTATATACGACAGTAATGATAAATTGATGTTTGTGGTATTTATATTTGTCACCTCCAGGTCTTATCAGGGTAGAGAAGAAATTATAAAAGGCAAGGAATATATAGATGACCACTGGAAGGAAGAATTTGATATAGGTAAACTGGCAGGTATCGTTCACATGAGCAGACATCACTACATCCGTTTGTTTAAGCAACATACAGGCATGACACCCTATAACTACTATCAGGATGTAAAAATCAACAAACTCAAGGAAAAACTGTGCGATGTAAATCTGTCTATAACCCAGGCCTTTGAGGAGTGCGGTGTAGACTATAATGGAAAACTGGCGAAAAAATTTAAAGATAAGATAGGAATGACCCCTTCCCAATATCGAGCAACAATGCTCCAGAAATAAAAAGAAACAAACAAGTAAAGTGGCTTCCGGCTGTAATGGTTGGAGGCCTTTTTTATTTGCAAGACAGCAAAAATGAACGTAGATATAGCAATCAATTGACTATACTGCCTGCTATTGTTTACATATAATTAATCCTCAGAATATGGTGAGGAAAGAGCGTGTTTAATATTATGAAAAAATGACTGAAAAACAAGCGCTCGAAGAGCTCACTGGCTTCCTCTGTCATCAAGTATTTCTTGCACCCTATAGCAGTATTTAATCTAGATGGGGATTTAGTGTTTGTGAACAGAACTTTACCGGAAGAAATGGATTTATATACCGCTGATTTGATTGAGAATAAGCACAACAGGATATTTTTATGAGCGATATATCGGTCGGAAATATTATCTTCTGAATTCAGGCAGGCTGATTTTCCCCATTACCCGGAATAAGGGTCAAACTGTCCAAGGTGCGGTGATATTTATTTGATAAAGTCTTACGAAAGCAGAGTTATAACCAAGCCTAAACAATAAGGGGGAAAATGCATGCAGAAGATCAAAAGACTATTGTCGCTTATACTTATCGCAGTTTTATCAGTTACGCAACTGCCTGTGTCGGCGCTGGTCTCAGGCACAGAATACACAACAGGAAATGTGCCGGGATTTTCAAGTACACTGTCCAGTTTTTCCGGCAGTGATAACCTGATGGCGGTTAAGGATGAGGTGTATAAAACCAGTCAGAGCATGGCACTAGCAAGTACCGTAGAGGATGAGGATTCAGGTCTTCAATACTCCTTATCACTGAAAATTGAATTAAATGAGATTAGACGTTCCATGTCAGTGCAGGCGGACATAAACAGCTTTGATTTGGATGCGGATGGAGGTAAGTTGGTAGTAACCCTTTATGACAATGAAGACGGGATCCCAAAATTGATTGACTTTTTTACTGCTGAAGTACAAAGCGGCGTCATAGAGGACACGCCGGATACGCCCGAAGCAATAGGAGTTCTATCCTTTGACGGCGTAGATCCGGAAAATCTGGTGGTAAGCGGGATAATCTGCCGTTTCCTTGACGAACCGGTGCCATTGTCGGCTGCAGTGAGTTATGATGCGGATGGTTTTATCATCGTTCCTGTCCCCTTCTATACTCTGGATGCTACAGATGTCACAAAAACCTCTGCCGTGCTACATGGACAGGTGGTAGTAGAAGACGGGGCAGAGCTTAATGCTGCAGATTTTGGGTTTTTAGTATTTGACAGCGGGGAAGCTGATGCCGAAGAAATAGATGAGGATGGCAACCCTGTCGGTGTGATTCTGCCCTATGTACAGCCTGCAGCATCAATAACCTCAGACGGCTTCTTTTCATTGCCCTTGACCAATCTGGAAAGCGGCAGGGAGTATCAATACATGGCGGTTGGAATAGGATTTGCTGCATATGGAGAGCCGAAGGGCTTTACTACAAAAAGTGATCTGCCGGCGGTAGATACAGGTGCTTCCGCTGAAATTGATTCGCAATTCAATGTTGTAACTGTCAGAGGAGCTATAACTGACACAAAAGGGTTTGAAATAACGGAGAGCGGAGTGATGTTCGGAACCAGTCCGGACTCCGGCCTGAAGGAAAAATCGCCTAATCAGTCCGGTTTACCGGGGGTTATAACTTGCTATATCGGACAATTGGATCCGGGAAAAACCTACTATTACAGAGCATATGCCAAAAGCGACGCAGGTATTGGGTACGGTAAAACATACAGTTTCACCATGCCTGCAGTTCTTCCCACAATTAAAAGCCGGCCTTCGGTTGTCTTCGACCCGGTAACATGGAAGGCCAACTTTAGTGCTGAAATTATCAGTGACGGCGGCGCGGAAATTTCAGAATTTGGTTTTAGATTAAAACTCAATAATGGATGGAAACACTTTCCGTCATATACCATTAACGATTCAAAGGTTTTTACTTTGGAATTAGAAGGCCATGAGCAAATTCCATTTGGCAATAACGAAGTGGAAGCCTATGTGACCAACACGGTAGGAACGGCAACCATGGCCGTTAGCGGCGGAGGATTTCTGACTCCTTCCATTGCCCAGGTGAATGCAAGTCTGGACAATACTTTGGTAACAGTGTCCTCAGCGGTGCTGAAGGGGAATATTACAATAGTACCCGGTTCAGAATGCCTTCAAAGAGGTTTTGAATACAAAGCTGTCTCCGATAGTATTTGGATAGAAGCCGGTATGGAAACAGGCAGAAGTGGTGAGTATACTTTTACTCTGGAAGGACTGAGGCCTTATACCGGATATGTTTTCAGAGCAAAGGCACAAACCCTAGCGGGATGGTCTTACAGTTCCGAAATCGTTTTTTCAACCATTTTCAGTGACAATGGAAAAGAAACTGCCTATCAAATGAAAATGGACGGAAAAACCGGAAAAGAGATTTTAGAAATTCTGAAAAACAATTTACACCAGAGCATTTCCGAGGCATGCGTGAGCCTGAAATTTGCCGGATTTGACGCTTTCAGTATTGCTGCCGCGCTAAAACCGGATCCGTATAAAGCTACATACAAAGAGGTAGCTAAGGGTTTACTGGCAGCGGGGTTTGATGCTTCCACAGCGGCAAAGGCACTACAGGCTGAGTATTTGGACGTCTTTCAGTATGAAGGCGGTGATATTACCGAGAGCATTATAACAGCCCTGGATGAACAGGGCTACCCGAAGGATGACGTAATTAAAGCTTTAAGAGAAGTTTTTAATATTAAAATGGATTATATTGGTTTATATTTAGGTATATCCAACGATGAAGTATATGATTCTCTTATCCATACATATGGAGCGTATGTATTTTCAGCAGATTTCTGGCGTGAACACTATGATGAATATTATTACGACGCCGATGCGTGTATAAGAAATCTAACAATGATTTTAAAAAACTGCACCACTTTTAGTGCCGGGGATATTGCGGCTGTGCTTAAGGAGGTCTATCCCCAGATTACCGCAGCTCAATTCGTCGCGAACTGCCGGCAAATTTATCCCGCCGCCAGTGATATGGGTGACGCCATAATACAGGCCTTTGGTGTAGACCCATCGGTAGCGGCAAAGGAATTGCACACATATTCTGACATATATACAATAGAAAAAATTAAGGATTGGCTGATCAATAAGCGGGGACTAAGCGCTTCTCAGACAGTAAAGGCATTGCTGGCCCTGTCCCATGCGGATCCTCTTAATACCATTCCTGTACTGCTAAAAGATGATTTGGGCATTACAACTGCTTTAGACGCGGCCAGGGCAATGTATGAAGCAGGTTGGAAGGAAGATGAGAGAGGTTATTATGGCTATTGGCGTGTGCTGAAGCTGCTTATAAATAATTATGGCTGTACAGCATCGGATTTGATTGAAATTATGAAGGAGCTGGGGCTTTCTCCTTTAGCTGTGGCCCAGCAAATGGAAGCCTTAAAAACCAATAATTATGTAACTTCATGGATACCCGAGTACAGATCTCTTGGCTATGCAGCCTCAGAACTGGTCGGCTGGTACAAAACCACCTTCTATTATGCCGAAGTCGATCAGGCAGTGATTGTCATGGGTAATGCAGGTTACAGTCTTGATGAGATCACCGCGGCACTTAAGCAGGTATATGCGTTAGATGCCGGCGGCGCACTGACAATACTCAAATATAGTACATTCACAGACACATATAAATGGTGGACTGAGGCACAGGCTATTGTTGCCGTCGATCTGGCCTACAATACCAGTACCCTTGATACGGTGATAAATCAAATGAAAACGAATGGGGCGACTGCGGTGCAGATTGCCAACACACTGAAGGAAGCCTTTGCTGTGACTGAGCCTGGTAATGTGGCAGGGTATCTGATAGGGCTCGGCTATGATAAGAACGTTGTGCTCCAGGCCCTGGCACAGAGCTTTAGAACCCTGAAGAATCCCGAGTTTGTACAGATGCTTTCAAATGTACTTCGGGATAAGTTCTCACAAGAACCGATGGACAATATGGCATTAATACTGAGTCTATATGAAAGCGTCAAAGGAAAGCTTAACCATGCGGTGAACGGAGCTATTCTGCTGCATAATAGTGGATTCGGGCTCAGGGATATTACCCTTGTGTTTAAAAATGACATTGACGCTTTGAATAATGTTTCTGCTCCGCTGACGGCTTTTGAGGCAGGACAGCTTCTGCTTGGCCTGAAGGCTTACGGGTTTTCATATAATAAGCTTGATATTTTCGCCGCTATTCAGGAAGTATACGGCGTGAACTTCATGCTTGAAACGGTGATTGATTATAAAAACAATAAAAAATATCCGGCGAATACTGCCATCGCTAAGTTAAGTGAAGAATTCGGAGTTGATGCGCCTTCCGCCGCAGCTAAGTGTCTCAAAGAAGCAGGCTACACTATGGCTGAGGTGCTGGAGGGTTTTATTGAAGGATACTCATCAGAAAAAAGTATCTATAAAATTGATTTGCTAAGACAGGTGCTAGCTGACATCTATCCTGAGGAACAGGCACCGTTTAAAGCCATTATGGAGGTTATGGAAATAACTGATCCCGGCCATGTTTCTGAGACCCTTTACAAAGCAGGTTTCTCGGTGAAGGATATTATTATGATCCTGCAAAATGAATATGGACTGTCCTCCGGCGAGGTAACCGAGTATTTATACGAAAGAAATTTTGAGAACATTATACTGAATGTTGAGGATGTATATGGCGGAAATGGCTACCTGGACTTTATTCTATACAGAAAGAATCAGGGGGACAGCATTTCGCAGTTATTTGACTGGCTGTATAAGAAGTTCAGGGTTGCCGATATATCTCAAATTATGAATACTCTAAAACTTGCGGGCTTTTCAAGCGAGGATGTCATAACTCTTTTGTATGAAAAACAGAGGGCTTCAGACGACGAAACCATATTGCAGGTACAGGATATTTTCGGAGAAGACAGCATCCAGAGTTATATTAACCATAGAAAAAGCAAAGGCGACAGTATTGCCCAGGTATTTAGCTGGCTGCAAAAATTCGGCGTTAAGGATGTTCAGAGCATCATCAGCTATTTAACCCAAGCGGGGTATTCTAGCAGCGAACTTATCGAATTTTTGTTCAGTGGGTATGCTCAAGTGGATAATGCCGTATTTGAAGTTGAAGGCACCTTCGGCAAAAACGCCATTGTGGAAGTATTAAAACAGAAAAAAACACAGGGCTGGAATATTGGAGCTCTCTATAGGTACTTGAAGGATACCTTCAGAATTACAAATCTTACCCAAATCGCTGGGTACTTAAAAGCACTGGACTATGCAAGCAGTGTAATTATGGATTTTCTGTATCAAGTGATCAAAGAACCGGGCCTATATGGAGAAATTATAGAAGCGGTACAGGCGGCGAATGCGGCTGACGGAACGGATGTGATTTTAGGATTTCTCCGTGCCAGGAAAGAAGCTGGTGAGGGTCTTAGCCAACTGAATGATTGGATTAAGGATAAGTTTAATATAACGGATATGACGCAGACAGTCGCCTATTTAAAGGCAGTGGGCTATACAAACAATGAAATTATAGCTTTTTGGTATGAGCGTTACGGCGGTGAAACGGGAGAGTACGAGGAAGTGATTGAGGCAATTCAGGCAGCTTCCAATACGGATATCACTCTGGACTTCCTAAGGGAGAAGAAAGAACAGGGTGAGGATCTGACCCTGCTTTATAGCTGGTTGAAAGACAAATTCAGCATAAGCGATATCAGTAAAGTTTCTTCCTACTTCCTGGCTCTGGGATACGCTAGCCATGAAATTATTGAATTTTTATTTCAACAGATTAGCGATTCGGACCGATATAAAGAAATTGTTGCAGCAGTGCAGGCTGCAACGTCATCGGCCGGTTCCGACACCATACTGGAATTCCTGAGATACAGGAAAAGTAAAAATAATGAGGGTCTAACTCTGCTTTATGGATGGATGAAAGATAAATTTGGCATCAGCGATATCGGAAAAGTATCTTCCTATTTACTGGCTTTAGGATACAGCAGTAATGAAATCATCGAATTTTTATATCAGCAGATTAAAGATTCCAACCGGTATGAAGAAATTGTTGCAGCAGTGCAGGCTGCAACTTCGTCGGCAGGTTCCGATGCCATTCTGGAATTCCTGAAATACAGGAAAAGTAAGAATGAGGGTCTACCTCTGCTTTACGGATGGATGAAAGACAATTTTGGCATCAGCGATATCGGAAAAGTTTTTGGCTTTAGGATATGGAAGCGGTGAAATTATTGAATTCTTATATCAACAGACTAGCGATCCGGGCCGATATGAAGAAATTGTTGCGGCGGTACAGGAAGCACAGTCATCGACTGGTTCCGACGCCATACTGGAATTCCTGAAATACAGAAAAAATAAGGGTGAGGCTCTGATTCAGCTTTACAGCTGGCTGAAGGATAAATTTGGAATAACGGATATCGGTAAGATTCTCCGCTATCTCAAAGATACGGGCTATTCAAGCTTGGATATAATTGAATTTGCCTATACCGGACAGACAAACCTGAATGAACTTTTAATTGCTTCAATGCAGAATAATTATAGTGATGATAGTGTTATTGAATTGCTTGAGTTCAGAAAAAGCCGCGGTGACGGCCTTGCGGAGCTTTATGACCTGCTTGCCCGGCTTAGTATAACTGAAGCCAGGCAGGTAGCTGTCTATTTGCAGGCAACAGGATTTTCCGATGCCGAGGTTGCTGCATTTTTAAAACAAAAAGGAATCAATAATAACAATCAAATTATCAATCTTATTCAAAGTGTTTTTGGTGAAAACACCATACCGGACTTCCTGACTGGTCTGAAAAACAAGGGATACAGTGCTGCTAACTGCCGGATCTGGCTAATTGATAAGTTAGGCATCGACGATATTTCCAAAATCACCGGGTATTTGAAAGATGCGGGCTTTAATGATGGTGAGATCATTAATACATTTGATACTACCGGTGAAGCTAAAGGTTTTGCAGTATTAAAGGCTTTATATCCTTCAGAAACACCGGTGCAGATATTGGCCCGCTTAATGGCTACACCTTCCAGACCTTTTTATTCTACTCAAATGTTAGTATGCGGCCTGAAACAGGAATTCCCCGATCTTAAATATTCTGAAATTGTCCTGATGATAAGAGATGCAGGGGAGGATCGTAGCAATATAATCGATTGGCTGCAAATGATCAACTATGAAGGTGCATATTATCTGGGACTGCCAAAGGAAGACCTTGATGATCTGGCTTCCATTCTCGGTTCGCGTGAAGAGAGGGATCTTAAGCTGGGTACCAGAAAAACCAGTTACATTCTTTCAGGCTTTGGATATAGCCCGGAGGAAGTTGTTTACTGGGCAAAATATGCGAAATTCAGCAGTTACGAGGTTTTCAAGATTCTCCTGGATTATTGGGTAGGTATGGTTGGATCAGATAAGATCATAGAGCAGCTTAAGGCAATGGAAAGCAATGGTTATACTCTGATCGAACTTGCAGAGGCGGTAATTGAATACTATAGAGAAGGAAAACTTCCTCCCGGTTCCGGAAATGCTTATTTGGTTGAAAATCCATACAGTACTGCCTCCAATTCTATGAGAATCCTGGCAGGGCTTGGAAAGAAAATGCCGGAAATAGTAACAGCGATGATTCATGCGGGTATTGCTCCCCGTTATATGATCAACGCTTTACACAGCTATTGGTATGACCGGTATTATTGGAATGATCCGATGCCGGGTCATTACGACCATACTAGCGATGAATTTGCGCTCTTAAATATCGTAACCTGGGTTTACAATGCTGTAGAGAGCTTGCCGGAAGAAAAGCTGGCAGATATTGATATTGTTGAAGAAACTGCTGCAGGATTATACACAATAAGGGACACGGTTGGAGCTGAGAGTAGCAAAGTCTTTGAGGCTATGATGTACATCACAGGTAAAATGAGTTTTGATTTGGATAAAAAGTTACCTCAAACCGATATATACGCTATCGACCAGTATATTAATACTATTAACTCCTTTATCTCTGCCTTTAGCAATAAGGTGGAAAATATTCTGGAGCGCGTTTTGGTTGTTGATGCCATGCGTACCGCAGGATATGACAACGATGAAGCAACCGATTTGCTGAGGTCTGTGGTTGGAACAAGCTATTTGATGAATTTCGCTATGCAGGTTATGGGCGGGTACAATATTATAGACTCGTGGAATGCAGTTATGCGGGTTGATGTTTACCGGGTTCAGTTGTTAATTGATGCCTGCTGGTCAATTGCGTGCAAAGCATATAAATTAGATGAAGCTTACACGATACTCAGAGATTTTAAAAAGATATATGACAAGTTGAAGAAGATATGTATGTTTCTTATAGATAAAGGTGTTCTTCAGGCGGCACCGGGAGATATGTATGCTGCGGCATTTGCCGGATTTGCCGAAACGGTGCTGTCAGGCATGCCGGCTTCTGCTGAAATATCCGATGTTAGTTTTTCAGCAGGCGGAAACAGTACTGTCACTGTCAGAGGAACCGTTACCTCCGGCGCAGGCGTGGAATTACTTTTCCTTGTAAAAAAGCCGGATGCCAACGGCAATTCACAGAAGGATGTTCAGCTTAATTCTCTCACGAACCAGGAGCTTAAAGGGATTATCGACTACTTTGGATATGTCTTAAGTACCGATCCCGCTGAATCGAACGGAGCAACCTACAATTTTGAGTTGAGATACCGTTCAGGAGGCGAACCAGGCAGATATGCCGTTCTTATTGGGGCGGCAGACACCGTTGATGTTTATACTGCCGAACCGGTCTTGTTTACACGAACTCTTGCAGGGAAGGTATCAATCACAGGTATAGCTAAAGTTGGTGAAACCTTGATCGCAGACATAAGCGGACTCATTAATTCAGCCGGTATATTGACGTATCAGTGGTACAGGGCAGAGCAGCCCATAAACGGTGCAAACTCCGATACATATAAATTGGTAGCTGAAGACGCCGGCAAGACAATTACCGTAAAAGTGACCGCCGATGGAATCTATGCTGCAGGCAGTGTAATCAGTGATCCGACCGGGGAGGTAATAAGAACCTATGCGGTAAATATCGGAAGCATTACAGGAGGAACCATCACTGCTTCTCCATCTGCGGCGGCTGAAGGAGAAACCATCAGCTTAACTGTCACTTCGGATGAAGGCAAGCAGCTAAAAGCAGGAAGCCTGAAATATTATGATGGTGAGACATACCATGAAATCAGCGGAACCAGCTTCACAATGCCTGCCGCGGATGTAACGGTGACTGCAGAGTTTGAAGCGGTAACATATGCGGTGAGTATCAGGACGCTCTTCTATGGTAGCGTCACTGCTACTCCAAGTACGGCAGCAGCCGGAAATACTATTAACCTTACAGTTATCCCGGATGAAGGTTGGCGGCTTAAGTCAGGAAGCCTGAAATACAATGACGGCACGGGAGACCACGAGATTAACGGAACCAGTTTCACAATGCCTGCTGTGAATGTTGAGATAATGGCAGAGTTTGAAAGAGTATATACAGTAAACATAGGGGAGCTCTACGGTGGCAGCATTACCGCTACTCCGGCTGTAGCAGCGGCAGGGGAGACTGTCAGTCTGACAATTACCCCTGAAGAGGGTAAGCGGTTTAGAGATGGAAGCCTGAGATACTACGACGGCACTGGATTTTATACTATTTACGGAACCAGCTTTACGATGCCTGCTGCGGATGTTACGATAACAGCGGAATTTGAAATGATACCTCAGATTACATATACAATAAGTATTGGGACGCTCTCAGGTGGTACCATCAGAGCTATTCCAGATTCGGCAGCAGCGGGGGTGACAATCATATTAAACATTAGCCCTGATACAGGTAAAAGGCTCAAGGCAGGAAGCCTTAAATACAACGATGGCACAGGAGACTATGTGATTAGCGGGAATAGCTTTACGATGCCTGCTGCGAATGTTACGATTGCGGCAGAGTTTGAAAACATTTATACAGTGAGTATTGGGCCGCTTTCAGGTGGTAGTATCACAGCTACTCCAACCGCAGCGGCAGCTGGAGAAACTATACATCTCATAATTACTCCGTATGAAGGTATGATGTTTAAAGAAGGAAGCCTGAAATATAACGACGGCAAAGAAGACCATGCAATCAGCGGAACCAGCTTTACAATGCCTGAAGCAAATGTGACGGTGACTGCTGAGTTTGAAGCAATACCGCCGGTTACCTATACGGTAAGCATAGACGATATGATTATAGGGGGTACAATAATAGCCACTCCGAATATAGCTGCACAAGGAGAGGTAATAACTTTGGAAATTATTCCCGAAGAAGGAAAGCAGCTGAAGGCCGGAAGTTTAAAATACAGCGACGGTGAGTTAAATTATTCAATCAACGGAACCAGCTTCGAAATGCCTGGGGTAAATGTTACAGTGTATGCAGAGTTTGAAGATATAAAATATAAAATAAGCATTGATAGTACCATCACCGGTGGAATTATATTTGCACCCTACGATTTGGCAGAGGCCGGAAGGGAAATCAACCTGTACATCACTCCTGATGAAGGAAAACGGCTAAAAGCAGGAAGCCTGAAATATAATGATGGCACAGAAGATCATGTAATCAGTGGAACCAGCTTCACAATGCCGGAAGCAAATGTGACAATAACGGCAGAGTTTGAGGACATACCGCCAACTATTTATACAGTAAGCATCGATGATGCTATTACAGGAGGTACAATTACGGCTTCCCCGACATCAGCCATAGCAGGAGAAATAATAACATTGACCATTACTCCGAATGCAGGCAAACAGCTTAAGGCAGGAAGCCTGAAATATAATGATGGCACAGAAGATCATGTAATCAGTGGAACAACCTTCACGATGCCGGAAGCTAATGTTATAGTGACAGCAGAATTTGAAGATGTGTCAACACCAGTTACTGATTATGATAAGGTAATGGCGGATATTAACGCTTTAAGCATCGTATATGCACCGGGAGACAGTGAGCCAGCAGTAACACAAAATGTGAGTCTGATAACTACAGGAGTAATATACGGTTCAATTATTACATGGACATCAAGCAATCCGGAAATTATAAGCGACAGCGGTGCTGTCACACGTCCAGACTTTGCAAACGGAGATGTGACTGTTACAATAACTGCAACGGTTTATAATAATGGAGTAAGTGCTACAAAAGACTTTACCCTTGTTGTCTTGAAACTTCCGCAAATAACCTATACAGTTACCTTTGATAAAAATGGTGGAGACACTGAAGCAAGCCCCGCAATAAAAGAAGTAATCTCAGGCGGAAATGTAGGTATGTTGCCAACGGCTCCTACAAGATCAGGTTACACATTCATTGGGTGGAATACTCAAGCAAACGGAAGCGGTACAGCCTTCACGGCAACTACGGTGGTCACCGGTTCTATTACAGTGTATGCGCAATGGACAATAAACAGTTATGGTGGAGGCGGTGGTTTGCCAAGCGGTAGTGGAGGAATAATAAATACTCCTGTAGAAACACCAAAAACAGAAATAAATGTTGTAGGCAATATAGCGACCGCTACTACAACAGTTTCAGCAGACGTAGACAACAGCGGCAACGCAGTAGCTACAGTTAGTCGCGAACAGGTAAGCGATGCTATCAATAAAGCGATAGAAGAAGCTGAAAAGCAGGGCGATAGCAAGGAAGCCAGAGTTGAAATTAAGGTGGAAGCATCCGAAAATGCCACAACTGTGGAAACAATCATTCCCGAAGATACTTTAAGACAGACTTTGGAAGCCGATATTGATGCATTGACAATATCAACATCTGTTGCCACTATAACCTTTGACGCTAATGCTCTCTCTAACCTTTCAGAGGAAACAGCAGGCGATATGAAAATTAAGGTATCAAAAGTGGAAGTATCATCTCTTTCACCTGAAGTACAGCAGAAGATTGGCGACAGACCGGTATACGATTTCAGTGTCACCAGCGGAGATAAGACCATATCACAGTTTGAAGGGGATGTGTTGGTATCAATACCCTATACTCCTAAGAAGGGTGAGGATGTAAACGCTATCGTCATCTACTATATCAATGATTCAGGCGAGCTAGAAATAGTGAGCAACTGCATCTATAACCCCGCAACAGGAAGGATCAGCTTCAGCACAAGGCATTTTTCACAGTATGCTGTGGGTTATAACAAAGTCAAATTTAAGGATGTACCTCAAACAGCATGGTATAGCAATGCTGTAGGCTTTATTGCAGCAAGAGGGATCACTACAGGAACCGGAGATGGCAATTTCAGTCCGAATGAAAATCTGACCCGGGGGCAGTTCATTGTTATGCTTATGAAGGCATATGGCATAGCCCCCGATACAGACCCAAAAGATAATTTTGCAGATGCCGGAGCCACTTACTATACCGGCTATCTGGCGGCTGCAAAACGCTTTAAAATATCCAAAGGCGTTGGAAACAATATGTTTGCACCGGATATTGAGATCACTCGTCAAGAGATGTTCACCCTTTTGTACAATGCACTAAAGGTTATTGGAAAATTGCCTAAAGGAACAGCCGGCAAACCGTTATCTGCTTTCGCCGATGCAAATGACATTGCCACTTGGGCAAAAGAAGCCATGACTCTTCTGGTTGAAACCGGAACTATTAGCGGAGATGGGAGAAATCTCTTTCCGACGAATACAACTACCAGAGCGGAGATGGCACAGGTACTATTTAACCTGCTGTCAAGAAACTAATCCGAACCTTGATAGCATCCGGCTGCTTCAACCATCAATGCCATTAGCAAAATGGGTACTCGCAGATTTAAGCTAAAACAAATCAGGCACTCTATGCAAAATATATGTAGAGTGCCTTGATTTTTTCAAACATATTAATTTACGATATTCTATATTGAATTCAACTCCCACATATTGAAGCGAGAGACTTCTTGATGCTCGGTTGAATTGAGAAATATAGCATACGAAAATCAGGATTAGATTATTTGCCCAGGAAAGCCAGGTACTATATAAGCTTGCTAAGTTGTTTATATAGCAACCATAATATAATAGTTTTCATAATACCCAACTTCTGCTTTTCCAATTGCATTTTCGATTACAATTTTGTAACTGTGTTTCTGGCACAGCGGACAATAATACAGAGTGTTCTGTTTGTTTCTACTTTCATATGTCTATAAAAATAATTTATAAAATATGATATTGAGTAACAATTTATGATTAGTAGACATAATATAACAATATAAGTTTACTTTTACATGGAGGAAATTACTATGCCCATAAATTCTGAGATGCTCTCAACTATTGAATTTGTAAAGCAGTCACTGGGTTTACATCTGTTTTTTGCCAGGATTATGAAAGAACATTCATTTTTCCTTGAAGTGGGGTTTACGCCTAGAGACGCAAACTTTACCCAACAGGCAGATATTTTCCGCAGGGAATTTGATAGAATTCTGAGAGATGCTATTTCTCTTTCAAACGGTGTTGTTAATCGGGAAGTTCTTCAATCCGGAGAGGTTGTAACACCTTTTACTTTAAAAGCTGAAATGGTAACCATATTTTTTACAGGAGTACAAATACCGACTCAACTGACACAGGCGGAAGCAGAGCTGACAGGCGATGGTATGATAGCAGTCAATCCTATGCTTGAACAGAGTGTATCTGCCCTCAACCAGAGAGCAATAAATGCAACAGCTGCGTTGATACGTTTTAAAGAAGATATTTTATCTAATGTTTTAAAAGGCAAAATGTTCACATTTAATTATCCTTTGTTGATATTACACATAACTCGTGAGGCGGAATTATATCTTATGCAACTTGGAAAGCTTCAAAGGAAAGAAAAAATAAATCTGGAAAGAGAAGCTTATGAGCTAGAATTCTTCTGGAACAGGCAAATGGCAGAACACGCCAAGTTTATCCGGGGATTGCTTGACCCTACAGAAGACAATTTAATCGACCAGGCTAACAATTTTGGAAAAGAGTTTGATCAATTGACAAAAGAAGCAAAGGCGGCTATGGATGCGACCGCTCCAAAGAGTAATGTTACTGCCAGAAGTTTAAAAGCAACTGAAAATTTGCGGGACTTCAAAGCACAAGGCACGCAAGGCATTCTCGCATGTAAAATAAGATCAATCATTATACCGCTGCTTGGTGATCATGTCTTGCGTGAAGCCAATCATTATTTACGGTTGCTTAAAATGTTTAAATAAAATGTAAAATATTTAAGGAAATAGTAGGCGAGCTTGAAAGACCTCCTCTTATAAACAGTTCTCAAAGTGGCTGGCCATGCAAATCCCTTGTGCCTGATTGAGATGGATGCAATTGCTTTTGTAGAGGGTGAATAATTCGAAGACAAAAGTTAGACATCAAGGGCATATTTTATAAAATTTTTACTATAAAATATATTATTTTATAATATATCATTTATACTTATAATATCTCTAACTGAACAATGTTTATAAAGGAGGAGGTTATCAGTGAAAAAAATAAAAATCCTTGCTATTGTCGGATCGTTGCGGGAAAACTCCTATAACCGGCAGCTTGCAGTGACAGCGAAAGAAATACTTGGAGATCGGGTCAATTTTGAATTTCTTGATTACCAGGACGTACCGTATATGAATGAAGACATTGAATTTCCTGCCCCTGAAGCTGTAAAACGGGTTCGTGAGGAAGTAAAGTCTGCTGACGGAATTTGGTTCTTTACACCTGAGTATAACCACTTTTTCCCCGGTGTACTGAAAAATCTTATTGACTGGTTGTCCCGTCCAATCAGTGATGATGAACCACAGGTTCTTGCCGGAAAACCTGCTGCAATTAGTGGAATTTCTCTGGGGATGTGCGGAACAAGTATAGCCCAGGATCATTTAGTCACACTAATAAGCTTTTTGAATATGGATGTTATGAATTTTCCAAGAGTTACTATACCATATGCAATGGAACAGATCGACAGCAATGACAGGCTGGTACTGAAAGAAAGTTATCCTTTTTTAGAAAAACAAGCCAATGCTTTTGTGAAATTTATTCAGAAACGTATAAGAAACGTATAAATAAAAAGTGCCCTAAAGGAAATTAATCCTTTAGGACACCAAAAAACATTTAAAATTACATAATCACTTTAAACTATATTTTACTTTATATAATCACCTAAATACTTTACTAAATATTTTATATAATATCTTGTCATTTGCTGATAATCTCTGCATAAACTAATGTTTGATTCAGCAACTGGTATGCAACTTCTCCGAAAGTTACCGGCCCTGCGAAGGGTGGTGTTGCTTTACCATCAAGCTCGCCATAAAGGTAATTAAGAATGCAATTACAAGAAAAGATTGGTTTTACATTCTTAAATCCTTGCAGGTGTTCATTAAAGCTTTCTGCATAATTACTTACAGAACGCGCAAAACGATATTCTTTCCCGGCAAATACAGGAGCATAGAAATCTACTGTCTTGTTTTCTGCAGAAACTGACTTAATGGACACATTTACCAATACACTGTTATAGTCCGCCACCAATGGTAATTTTGTATCAATTTTATTATCTGCTATGTAATCTGCTAAAAACACTTCTTTTCCGTTGACTAAACATTTTGTCACTGATAAGGCATCTTCCGTGAATTCGATTATTGTATCATTTTCATCTATACTAAAAATGTTTACTATACCAAGGGAAGCCATTTTATCATCTGGCAGGCATATATGTAATGCAACTGCTTTGTCACTATACGAGACACCTGTAACACCATCATATACCTTAGCATTTGAACCGGTTGAAAGATCAAAACCAGAAATCCAACCAACTGTTGGATTCATAAAGATATTATCTGAATAAGGTGCCTCTTTTGCGTAAAATACAGCAACATCACTGGCAAAAGGCATAATTAAGAGCGTCAATCCGTTAGGATAGGCATCTTTTGTAATGTCTAATATATTATTCCTGTCATATACCATAGTTTTAGAATCAGCTGCACATGCAAATTCATTTACAAATAATCTATTTTTGCAGGTAATGCCACCATTTTCAGTTATAAAATAAGGAGTAGTCCCTGCAATCCAATTACCTTTCGGTAACTGTTTCAACAAAGATTCGTCAGCTGCAATATGTAATATTCTGCCTTCCTGGATTAATTTTGTTGCCTCATCAAGATTAACAAACATATTCTCTACCTCCTAAAGTTTTTTCAGTGCTTCAATATCTTTTCCTAAAATCGAAGAAAATTTTTCAAAAAAAGCTTTCATTTCCTGCAAACAATTATTTAGTTCCTCAGTTGACGGATTAATGGAATACTTCCTCTGTAATCTGGAAATTAACAGATTTAATCCCAGGTTTGCAGATTGGTACTTTGCTTGTTTCTTGATTAATTTCTCAAACTTCTGATCCAACTCCATGCTACGCTTCTCCTTCCTAACCCATTTTTTATGGGCGATTCACTTTTTATGTATTATACATCAATACTAATATCTATCAAAATTACTGAAAAAGCAAATATATATTGAATATATAATACTTAATCGGCAAATGTCTCATAAGACTTAATTAGCAGACAAGTCAAATCATTTCACTTCTTCAAAAAAAGGTTCAGCAGCTAAGAAAAGTCCAGTACTTACAGCAGAGCCAATGTTAAGTGAAAATCCTTATCCACACAAAAATTTAGAAAAAAATTGACATACCAATTAAATTAGTATAATATCCATTTTATATAAACTATATATAGTTATGGAATTTTTTAAAAGAAACTTTTAATTGACCATTTCATGAAAGCTGATGATAACAGAGTTTGATTGCATTAAAATAAAATCATTAAATTTGTATCTAATCTTTAAACTATGGGGGTAAGATCATGAAAAAACTGCTAATTAAGCAAATTGTACTTTCTGGATTATTTATTGCCATTGGGCTTTTATTGCCGTTTCTTACCGCACAAAATCCAGTCTTAGGTAAAAAATTACTTCCAATGCATCTTCCGGTTTTGCTTTGTGGTTTTGTTTGTGGATGGCCCTATGGCTTAATTGTCGGTTTCGTTTTGCCTGTTTTCAGGAGTATCTTGTTTGGAATGCCTCCCATGTTTCCTACTGCTGTAGCCATGTCTTTTGAACTGGCGGCTTATGGATGCTTGACTGGCCTTTCTTATAAATTGCTTCCCAAAAAGAATACATATATATTTGTATCATTAATTATAGCCATGATAGGAGGAAGAATCGTTTGGGGAGCCGTTAGCTATATACTGTATGGGTTGAGCAAAAGCGCATTTACATGGCAGCTTTTTGTGGCTGGTGCATTTCTTGATGCAATTCCGGGAATTGTACTTCAAATTATCATTATTCCAATTATTATATTTGCTCTGGATAGGGCAAAACTTATAGAAGATGTGAGATAAAATGACCATTAAGGCTTTGCTGCTTAAGCATTACCATTTGTATCCAAGGATGCAAATTCAGGATGTTGTCAAGCTTATATATCAGAATGAATTTGCCGGCGGACACATGATTGAAAATGAAGAGGATAGTTTGAGGAAATTGCAGAATGAATGGCATACTATAGAGACTTCCATAGGGGCTTATATTGAGCTTTTAGAACAAAATTCAACTGACAAAAAAACATCCTGTGATTTCTTTGAGGATATTGGCAACAATTTATACAGACTCAGTTTAATAGCTTTGAAATATAGTGACATCAGTTTAGAGACTATAAACAGATTTTTCGTAAATACTTCCAATTCCATCCAGGGAAGCATTCAGAGCTTTGAAAAGAAACTTGATGTACTCAGGCAATGTTGTAGTGATGGTCTGCTTCCTTATTCACTGGAAGAACTGGAAAATTATTTATATTCCTATAAGGAAAAAGGCTACCCGCCGGTTAGTCACAGTGAGACATACCGTGCTTCCTATTTTCCTGCGTACCGTATTGTAAAATCAGAATACTGTTATTTTTATGAAGTATTCTGCAGAATCGACTCTCTATTAAAATCAAAGGACATGGTAATAATAGCTATTGACGGAAACTGCGCTGCAGGAAAAAGCACCCTGGCTGCACTCTTGGCTGATGTATATGAGTGCAACCTGTTTCACATGGACGATTTCTTTCTTACACCTGAACTCAGAACAGAAGAGCGTTTGAAGGAGATAGGCGGAAATGTAGATTATGTCCGGTTCAAAGAGGAAGTAATGGATGGAATAAACAGCCGATGCAGATTCCAATACCGTAAATACGACTGCAGGCAAATGGCTTTTGGTGAGCCGGTATTAGTAACTCCTAAAAAACTTAATATCATAGAAGGCTCATATAGTATGCATCCCACATTGATAGGGAACTACGATCTGAAGATTTTTCTACATATTGATGAAAAAGAGCAAAAATCCAGAATTATAAATAGAAACGGGGCTTTCATGCTTAAAAAGTTTCTTGATTTATGGATACCGCTGGAGAACCTGTACTTTAAAGAATTAAATATAAAGGGACAAAGTGATTTGGTTTATGACCTATCATCTTTTCTCTTTGTCCACACTCCGCTTATCAAATAAGCAAATTTACTTCGCTGAGGGATTCAGTGGGAGTCTTGCAATCTCCCATTGAAGAAGGTTGTTATAATAATTTGCATCAATTTAGCTCATGCATATACAAACGAGAGACTTCCTGGCGCTTGGATAACCAGCCTTATATAAGCAAACTTAACTCCATGTAAGCAAGCTTAACTTCACAAAATTCATGTTTTTATCTTATGAATAGGATAAGCTAATTCCACTCCGGTAATTTGTGCCATATCCTGTGTTAAAGCTACCAAATCTTCTTTTGACAGCTTGTTGATAGAATCCTTGCCCAGGCATCTCAAAGCTATATCCATTTCTTCAGACAATGCTTTTAAAAAGTTTCCTGCGCAGTCAGCCCCCTCTTTTACATCGAATAAATCTGTGTGCTTACCGTCATACAGATATAAATCAGTAGGGCTGGAACCAGGAGGCAGACGGTTAAACTGTGTATAGGCAGCGGCAATATCTACAGGGTAACCTATATAAAAAGCATCAGCTCCAAGGGCAATAGCTTTTAGCATATCTGCTGCATCCCTGAACCCGCCGGTCATTATTAGAGATACACTGTCCCGGGCACCTTTTCTTTCAAGATGTTCAACTGCTCTTACAAGAGCATATAAAGTGGGAATGCCAAAATTATTAATGGTAATTTCAGGACTTCCAGAGGTTTCTCCCTGGGCTCCATCCAAAACAATAGCATCTACTCCTGCATAGAGCAGTTTATCCAGGTCTTCTTCAATATTTCCTGCTGCTATTTTAACTGCGATAGGTATACCATCTGCTAATTCACGTAATTCATTTACTTTATTCTTTAGATCTTCTTCATTGTTTATATCAGGAAAACGGGCAGGCATAACCGCATCCTGGCCTTTTTCAAGTTTTAAATGTTTTCTGAGCTCATCTCCTATGACTTCACTATTAATTCTAAATCCATCCCCTGCGCTGGCGCCCTGACTTATTCTTATTTCAATCATATCCGCCTGCTGCAATTGTTCAGGTTCATTTCCCCAACCGGCACGGTTATATTGAACTACATAAAGCTTCGCAATATCTCTTTCTTCCTGCAAAAAGCCACTTTCTCCCGAATTAGTGGCTGTACCTACAACTGTAGATGCTTTTGCCAAGGCTAACTTAACTTTCATGCTAACCGATGCTCCATAGGCCATGGCAGCTATCATAAATGGTACAGGAAGTTCCATTGGTTTTTTTGCTTTCTTACCAATAATTACTTTTTTATCAAGAGGGGTACCATCGGGGAGTGGGAACATTCTGGGTATGAACATCAAATCCTGAAAGTCCTTGAAATTTAAAGTAGAACCAAGGGGTTCACTTAGAGGTTTGCCATTTTTTGCTTTTTCGGCAATTCCCATAAATTTAATAAAGGAATAATTATCAACAGCAGTTGGCGCTTTAACCATTTTCATGTCAGCCAGTTTTTCAAGCATTTGATCTGCCACGCGGCTATAAAGATATCGCATTAAAGACATAAACTCATCCTCTCGCATAATACTGTATGTATTTCAAAAATATTATTTCTTAAAGCTGGTGCAAATATGCAATGCTTCCTCATAGTCTTACGATATTTCCCGGTTATGTTTGTTTTCAAAATTACTAATATTACAGCATAATTACATATCGGTTACATATCCGATACAATCAAAAATTACCCCAAAAACTCCTCCAGGGGCATCGAAATAATATTATAAAACAGACATAAGGAGGAGATTTATTCATGAAAAAAACTGTTAGAAGACTAATATCAATTCTTATTTGCCTGACATTGATATTATGTTCTTCAATCCCGGCATTTGCAGCAAATGATAATAAAAGCAAAGCAAATGAAAAGGTGAATGTCAAAATTGATGTAAAAGTAAACAACAAAAGTTTTAAAGATGTTAAGGAAGACCACTGGGCCTATAAGTATATCATGTGGATGTTAAGCAGAGATATAGTACATGGAATCGGGGATGGTACATTCCTTCCCAATGGCACAGTAACAAGGGCAGAATTTGCAAAAATGATGGTTAGGACTCTTGAACTTGAGACTTTTACACCCAAAGAACCAACTTTTGCAGATGTGAATAAAAAAGATTGGGAATATCCTTACGTTGAGTCATCAAAAAATTATCTTACATACTATAAGACATCAACGGGTAATTATTTCAAGCCATCACAGCCATCTGTCAGGGAAGACATGGCGGTAGCTCTTGTCAAAGCATTGGGATATCAGAATGAAGCTATTGATGAAAGTATTCTTAACCAATTTGCTGATGTAAATGAAATAACACCCAGCCTCAGAAAGTATGTGGCAATAGCTGTAAAGTATGGCCTTATGAAGGGATATCCTGAAAATGATAAGCTTTATTTCGGCCCAATGAAAAATTTAACCCGTGCAGAGGCTGCCACATTGCTTTATAGAGCCTTTGTAGTAAAGGAAGAAAAAGTGCCTTACGAGGAAGATAAACTTCCATATGAAGAGGATGATGAGGAAGATAACTATACAAAGCCAGAAGTTAGTCTTTCTGTAGAAAATGGAGTTCAGATATTAAGATGGAATAAAATTGACTCCAAAAATTTCAAGGAATACAGAGTTGTAATATCTAAAAATGACTCCACTCCAGATATAGAAGACGGTTATCTGCATAGATTTACAGATCCCAATAGGACTTTCGCAATTATAAATAATCTTGAGAAATACACGGGAGGAGATTTCGGAAATTACTTAACAAAAGGCGTGAATTATTATATTACCGTAATTGCTGTATATTCAGATAAAATTTTAACTGGTAATGTACTTCAGTTCCAGTATAACGGCACAGAGAACCCTGAATTGTATGTAGCGCCTGTTGTTACTGCTTCTGAAGAAAACGGAAAACTCGTTTTAAGATGGAATCAGATCGATTCTCCTAATTTTGTAGGTTACAGGGTTGTAGCATCAAAAAGCGACTCTTCATTAAACTATCCAGATAACGGATATTTATATGCTATAAGTGACAGAACCAAGAACTACGCGGTTATAGATAATAAAACAGCTTATACTAATGGTGATTTCGGTAAGTATTTTGTAAAGGGTGAAAATACTATTTTAGCGTTATTGCTGTTTACAGTGACAAAGTTGTTAAAGGTAATGTAATCCAGTACCAGTACAACGGGCCGGATCATCCTGAATTGTTCCCTGCTCCGGTTGTAACTGCCGCATATGAAGATGGCAATCTGGTATTAAGATGGGATAAAATCAATTCAACTGAATTAGTTGAGTACCGTGTGGTAATTTCTGAAAAAAACAATACACCTGCATATCCTGCAGATGGTTTCTATAACGCGCCTTATTCAGCAGATACCACCTCGGTAACCATAGATCCTACAAATGTTTATACTAATGGAGATTTTACAGCTTTGACATATGGCAACGAATATTACTTCAGTGTAACTGCTGTCTATAAAAATAATAAATATGTTGCTGGAAATGTCGTAAAAATTATTTATCTAATCTCTGATAATGAGTAATACCTGAAGTTTTATAAATTAAATTATATAGATTAGTGTTGTGCATTAAAAAGTAAATAATTGTATTACCAAATTGATGGTAAAACAAAAGCATAAGTTGACGTAATGTGGTAGTTTTGAATTGACGAGAAACAAAACTATTTCCACGGGGGTCAAACTTATGCCTGAGATAATAATAGAACAAAGCCAAGAAGTTATCAATTATATAAATATGCTAAAATTACCTTATTCTGAGGCTTTGCGAAACCATATGGTTCATATGGTCTCAGGCATTATTACCACCGAGGGAAACAAGAATGTTTCTGCGATCTATTCAAAGCATACCTGTAACCGGGACAGGAGCTGTGGCTCAAGGTTTCTCGGAGAGTACAAGTGGAGCAATGAGTATGTTGACCACAAGAGAATCAAGCATTCTCTTAATATGGTCCGAAACAATGTAGCGGAGGGGGACGTTGGGTTTCTCATCATAGACGACTCTTTGAGTAAAAAAGATAAGTCTACAAAAAATATTGAGGGGCTCGACTATCACCACTCCCATAGTGACGGAGAAACCATGTGGTCCCATTGCGTAGTTACTTCTCACTATAAAATCTCCGAATACTCTCTGCCGCTTGATTACAAGCTCTACCTAAGAAAGCAGTCCTTTGGCAATAAAGCAAAGAAGAACTTTAAGAATAAACAAGAGCTTGCAATGCAGCTTATTGATGAATTTACACCGGTTACAGAAACAACGTACCTATTAGTGGATGCTTGGTACACATCGGGAAAACTGATGCTCCATGCTCTAAAGAGAGGTTATCACACCATTGGAAGAATAAAATCCAATAGAGTGATATATCCCGGAGGAATTAAAACAAGTGTCAAAGAATTCTCGACCTTTATCAGTAAGGACGAAACCAGCTTAGTTACAGCAGGTGACGATACTTACTACGTTTACAGGCATGAGGGTAAAATCAATGACCTTGAAAATGCAGTTATTCTGTTTTGTTGGAGCAAATCCGATTTATCCGATAAACTAGCATTTATACTAAGTACGGATGTTAGCCTTACCACCTCCGAAATCCTTTTATATTACCAGAATCGCTGGAATATTGAAGTGAGTTACCGGTATCAAAAAAACTCACTTGGGTTTGATGAATACCAGTTAGAATCCCTAACCTCAATAAAGCGCTTCTGGAGCATGGTCTTTATCACCTACACTTTTCTGGAGCTTTTCAGGGTATCAAATAAGAAATCCTTAAAGCTTCAGAATTTGGGAGATACTATAGGGTATTTCCGCAAACAATACTTGGTTTCTATTGCCAAGTTTGCATACACTTGTGCAGTTAATGGGGTATCTGTCGATGCTGTTATTACCAAATTAGGGATAGCAGCATAAACATTTACAATTTACTGCACAACACTAATTATATAGAATTAAAAAAAAATTCAGTATAAATTATAAACCAGGCATTAAGAAGTCTTTCACTTCTATGAGCTGAAGCTGAATTGATGCGAATTATAATAAAAACTTTTTAAGTGGAGGATTGCAAGACCCCCACTGAATACCCTAGCGAAGCGAGTTTGCTAGTTCAAGCAACAATGGGACAGAATTTAAATCTGTCCCATCTTTTTTGTATAGATTTTATATTTTTTATAGGGATTTATTTTTCATAATATAAATACTTCCTCTGAAATTTCATGATATAATTTCTGAATTTTCATAATAAATGAAAACAATCTTCAAATATTTTCACAATTTTTGTTTATGTTTTCGCAATTAAAAAAGTAATCATTGCCAATAAAACAGGGAAATAATGCATATTTGAAGGATATTCTAAAAAAAAAATTAAGAAAAAAATTTTCTTAATTTTTAAAAAAATTATGAAAAAAATTTATAAAAAACAATTGACATTTATGAAAATTAGTATTATTATTTTTTACATAATCAGTGACTATGATAAATGATAAGGTATTAAAGTGTAATTATTATAAATAAATTAACCAATATAGGCTCTGTTAACTTAGTATGAAAGAAATGAGACCTGAAAGACTTCTAGTAGGTCTAAAAAGAAAAAAACCTACAAATGGAAGCCACTAAATGTAAGATAACACGAAAAAAAGAGAAGTGCAAGG
>DULL01000033.1 GCA_012840395.1 Clostridiaceae bacterium
GTTATTGTAATATTAAACTGAGCCATGGTTCATCCTCCTCGGTTTGGTATTTGATGGTACTTATATTCTAACCGAGGTATGAGCTTTGGCTCAACTTCTTTTTACACCATTATATAGACTTAATCTAGGACAGAATCATAATACATAAAAGTGAGGCAAAAGTTAAACAATAAACAGAGCTATTATCTTCTATAGCAATAATTAAAGAAACAGTAGTAATAATTTGAAAAATGGAGGAATCTATGCGCATACTTATGCTGTCTTGGGAATATCCTCCCAGAATAATCGGGGGAATATCCAGAGTAGTACATGACCTTTCCCACAAGCTGGGGGAAATGGGAAATGACATTAATGTAGTAACCTGTTGGGAAAATGGCACAAAAGAAATTGAACTTCAGGGCAATGTCACTGTTCACAGGGTTCGCCCATATGAGAACTCCAATAATTTTATACAATGGGTGCTGCAATTAAACTTTGCGCTGCTTGAATGCTGTATAAAAATAATTAACCAAAAAGGCAGCTTCGATATAATCCACTCTCATGACTGGATGGTGGCTTTTGCATCAAGGACTTTGAAGCATGCCTATAAGATTCCGCTCATTTCAACAATACATGCAACAGAATGGGGCAGAAACGGAGGGATACATAACAGTATACAGAGCTATATTCACGGAATAGAATGGTGGCTTACTTATGAGTCCTGGAAAGTAATAGTAAACAGTTATTATATGAAAAAGGAAGTAGCCGGTATATTTAATCTTCCTGAGGATAAAATCCATGTTATACATAATGGAGTTGATGTCAATAAATTTAATGATGTTGCCAGAGACCAGGATTTCAGAAGGAAATTTGCCCAGGATAACGAGAAAATTATATTCTTTGTGGGAAGGCTTGTAAATGAAAAAGGAGTCCAGATTCTTGTTGAATCAATGCCCAAAATAATAAAAAATTATTGGGACGTAAAGTTCGTAATAGCCGGGAAAGGACCCCAGTTAGACTATCTCAGACAGCGGGTTGGTGAACTTCAGGTTGCAGATAAAGTTTATTTTACAGGATATGTGAGCGAAGAAGAGCTTAAAAAACTGTACAAATGTGCTGATATAGCTGTATTCCCAAGTTTATATGAACCCTTCGGCATAGTTGCCCTGGAAGGTATGCTGGCAGAAGTTCCTGTGGTAGTTTCAGATACAGGAGGTCTTGGTGAAATAGTACAGCATGGTATTGACGGAATGACAGCATATGTAGGTAACAGTAATTCATTGGCCGACTGCATACTTGAGCTTCTATTTAATCCGGAAAAAGCTGAGAGCATAAGAAAAAGTGCCCTGACAAAGGTTTACAGCAGTTATAATTGGGACATAATAGCAAAACATACAATGGACGTATATCATCAGGTGTTATCAGAAAAAAACAAAAGCAGTTGGTGAAATAAGATGACGGCTCTTTCTTGCATTTCTGTCTTGCTTGTGGTCTTCCTGCAAAGCAGGGTAAATATTTTGTAATTTTATTCAATAATATGTTATAATGGTTCTGGTTTATAAGTGATCGGAAAATATAATGATTTACGGAGGTTTTTTTGTGGCCAAAAGCAAGAAAAAATTAAAAATAATACCTTTGGGAGGATTACAGGAGATCGGAAAAAATATTACAGTCTTCGAGTACGGTGATGATATAGTAGTCGTAGATTGCGGGCTTGCTTTTCCAGAGGATGACATGTTGGGTATTGATCTTGTCATACCTGATGTAACATATTTAGAAAAAAACAAGGAGAAAGTTAGAGGAATAGTTATTACCCATGGTCATGAAGACCATATCGGAGCACTCCCCTATGTATTGAAAGACATTAATGTACCTGTGTATGGGACCAGACTTACATTAGGTCTTCTTGAATATAAACTGGCAGAACATAAAATGCTTGCAGATGTAAAACTTAATACTATCAAGCAGGGAGATACTATTACCCTTGGTTGTTTTAAGATAGAATTTATCCGCTCCAACCATAGCATAGCAGATTCGGTTGCATTAGCAATATACACACCTGTTGGGACGATAGTCCATACCTCTGACTTTAAGATTGATTACACTCCAATTGACGGAGAACCCATGGATTTGAAAAGGCTGGCCGAGATTGGAAAAGAAGGGGTGCTGCTGCTTATGGCTGACAGCACAAATGTTGAAAGGCCGGGCTATACCATGTCTGAAAAGACCGTTGGAGCAACTTTTGAAGAAATATTCATGAATTCAAGGGGAAGAATACTGGTTGCCACTTTTGCTTCAAATGTTCACAGGATACAGCAGGTAATAAACAGCGCTGTGAAATCAAACAGAAAAGTGGCAGTATGTGGCAGAAGCATAGTAAATGTTGTAAATGTGGCAAAAGAGCTTGGCTATTTGACAATACCTGAAGGTGTCTTTGTTGACATAGACAATATTGATAAATATAGTCCCGACAGGGTGGTCATTATTACCACCGGAAGCCAGGGAGAGCCAATGGCAGGACTGTCAAGAATGGCTGCTTCAGATCACAGGAAGGTGGATATCGTTCCGGGAGACCTTGTTATCATTTCAGCATCACCAATACCTGGAAATGAAAAAATGATTTTCAAGGTAATTAACGAATTATTTAAAAAGGGAGCGGAAGTAATATATGAATCCCTGGATGAAATACATGTATCCGGACATGCCTGCCAGGAGGAATTAAAGCTTATACACACCCTGGTAAAACCAAAGTTTTTTATACCGGTACATGGTGAATACCGCCATTTAAAACGGCATGCAAACCTTGCTAACAGTCTTGGAATGCCCTTGCAGAATATTTTCATAATGGATAACGGTAATGTGCTGGAACTTACTTCTGATTCAGCAAAGATGAACGGAAATGTAACCGCAGGAAAAGTCCTTGTAGACGGTTTAGGAGTCGGAGACGTTGGAAACATAGTTTTAAGAGACAGAAAACATTTATCCCAGGATGGACTTATTGTAGTGGTTATAACAATTGACAATGAAACAGGGGCAGTAATCGCAGGACCTGATATTATTTCAAGAGGTTTCGTATATGTCAGGGAATCAGAAGATCTGATGGAACAGGTAAAAGCAATTATAAAAGGTTCCATTGAAAAGTTTGAAAACAAGGGGAAAAACGACTGGTCATCCAAGAAAAGCATCATAAAAGATGATCTCAGAGAATTTTTATATGAAAAGACAAAGAGAAACCCAATGATTCTGCCTATAATAATGGAAATCTAGTTTTAAATATTTTGTGAGGAGAAAAAGAATACAATGAAACGTTTCTGGAAGTATTTGCTGATTCTGGTAGCAGTAGTTGCCCTGTGGAATACAGGTATCATTAAGCCACTGAAACTTTTTGCGGTTTTTCTTCACGAACTTGGCCATGCATTTATGGGCTTAGTTTTTGGATATGGATTGCAGGAACTTAATATAGGCTTCAATGAAAGCGGATATGCCCTGGTTAAGAGCAAAAGCTGGTTTTCCTCTTTTATGGTGGCAAATGGGGGATATTTGGGAAGTGTGCTCTTTGCACTGCTGATTTTATATCTAAAAAGGACATTCTTTAAGAGATACATACTAGGGACTTTAGCAGTTATTTTCATGATCGTTTCAATAAAGTATTCTGGATTTTCATTTACATTAATATATTCCATAATTTTTACAGCATTGGTTTTACTGATTTATATGGTTGATAATGAAAATGTTATAGAGTGGGCAATAGATATAATGGGTATTTCCAGCCTTGCTTATGCTGTTTATGATACTTTTGTTGATACCATACTACTTCAGATTAATTTAAAGTTCCACCTGATCAGAGGCTGGAAAGTTGAGCAGCCTCTTACGGACGCAGTTCAGCTTGCGCAAATGACAGGAATACCTGCCATAGTATGGGGCATCATATGGATAATAATATCAATGTTTGCAATTTATATGGTGTTGCTAAAAGATAATAAATCAAGGAAACGCTATTATTGAGATGGCATTACAGAAGGTTAAAAGCAAAAAGTAAATGGCCAGCCAGCAGCCAATGGCAAAAGAGAAATAAAATCCAGTATAAAGTCAATATATAGCCAATGGCTTAAGTCAATAGCATAAGCTAATATAAGGCTAATAAGCTAATATAAGGCTGATAGTATAAGCCTAATAGCATAAGCTTATAACAAAAGTCAGAACTCAATAACCAATTATAATAGCAGAACTATAAAAACAGAACCAAAATCCAGGGGGATGTTTTATGCGGGATGATCCATTAAAAAGAATAGAGGAATTACGAGAGATAATAAGCTACCATGATTATAAATATTATGTAGAAGATAATCCTGAAATAAGTGACCATGAATATGACGCACTGTACAGGGAACTGGAGGAACTTGAAAGCCAGTTTCCCCAGTATGCTTCACCGCTTTCTCCTACTCAGAGAGTGGGGGGAAAGCCTCTTGAAGGTTTCCAGAAGGTATTTCATACGATACAAATGGGAAGCCTTCAGGATGTTTTTAGTGAGGGAGAGCTTTATGCCTTTGACAGGAGAGTTAGAGAAGCCCTTCAGGAAAAGGTCGAGTATGTTGTTGAAAGAAAGATTGACGGGCTATCTGTATCACTTGAATATGAAAACGGGTTATTTGTAAGAGGAGCTACAAGAGGAGATGGACTAATAGGAGAAGATATCACCCAGAACCTCAAGACAATAAAGTCCATTCCCATGGTGTTAAAAGAAAAATTGCCTCAGCTTATTGTAAGGGGCGAGGTTTTTATATCTAAAAATGATTTTATTAAACTGAACGAAGCCCAGGAAGAAGCAGGAATGCCCCTCTTTGCCAATCCAAGGAATGCGGCTGCAGGATCTCTGAGACAATTGGACCCTAAAATAACTGCCGGAAGAAAGCTGGATATATTTGTATTTAACATACAGAAAGTAGAAGGAAGAACCTTTGCCACTCATTCTGAAACATTGGAGTTTATGAAAAGTGCAGGATTAAAAGTCATTCCGGGGTATAAGGTTGTAGGCAGTATAGAAGAAGCTATAGAGGAGTTGAAACTTATAGGGGATCAACGAGGAGAACTGCCTTATGAAATAGACGGAGCGGTAATAAAAGTTAACTCTCTCAGGCAGAGAGAGATACTGGGAAGTACTACGAAAACTCCTAAATGGGCTGTTGCATATAAATACCCGGCGGAAAAGAAGCAGACCAAAATAAAACAGATTTGGGTAAATGTTGGCCGGACAGGCGTTTTAACACCGAATGCCCTATTAGAACCTGTTCGCCTCGCAGGAACAACTGTAAGCAGGGCTACTTTGCACAATATGGACTATATAAAGCAGAAAGATATAAGAGTAGGGGATACTGTCTGGGTTCAGAAGGCCGGTGATATTATTCCTGAAGTCTTGGATGTGGTGTTTACAGAAAGGACAGGGGAGGAAACAGAGTTCCAGATGCCGGAAAAATGCCCTGTCTGCGGAGCTCAAGTCGAGAGGGAAGAAGGGGAAGCGGCTTACAGATGTATAGGAATAGAATGTCCTGCCCAGCTTTCCAGAAGTATTATTCATTTTGCATCAAGAGACGCTATGAACATTGAGGGACTTGGCCCGGCAAATGTGAAGGTTTTACTTGATGGGGGCTTTATACAGGGAATTGGAGATTTATATTACCTCCATGAAAAGAGAGAAGAACTTGAAAAAATACAGCGGATGGGTAAGAAGTCGGTTCAAAATCTTCTAAACTCAATAGAAGCTTCAAAGAACAATGATATTGACAGATTAATTTATGGGTTTGGAATTAGAAATATAGGTTTGAGGGCGGCGCAACTCCTAAGCCAGAATTTTGAGTCAATAGATGCCCTTTCAAAGGCTTCAGTCGAAGATATAGTAAAAATACCTGAGTTTGGAGAAAAGATGGCCAACAGCGTTGTAACATTCTTTAAACAAGAACAAACTGCAGATACTATATCTAAACTTCGGAATGCAGGTGTAAATTTAAGAAGCCTTGGAAAAAAGGAAATCAAGGATAACAGGTTTGAAGGATATACATTTGTGCTGACAGGAACTTTGCCCACATTAACCAGGGCACAAGCTACAGAAATTATAGAGTCATTTGGAGGAAAAGTATCTGGAAGTGTTTCCAAAAAGACCAGTTATGTGCTTGCAGGGGAAGATGCAGGAAGCAAACTAGATAAAGCAAAAACCCTGGGAATAAGGATAATTGATGAAGAAGAATTCAGGAAAATGATCTCAACTTAAATTTGAAAATGATTTCAACTCAAATTTTTTAAGCAAACTCGCTTAGCATTGCATCAGTTCGGTTCCCGCTTGTAGAAGCGAGAAACTACTTAATGCTTTGTTAAGACATTGTTTTCAAAAGATTCTTAAGACTTTGGAATAAAATAATGGTAATCTATTCAGACTCCAGATAGATTACCATTATATATTTTTATTGGTTTATTTATCATCAGCTAGCAAACTCGCTTAGCATTGTTGCATCAATTCAGCTCCTGCTTATAGAAACGAGAGACTTCTTAATGCCTGATTAAATGAATTAATTGGATTAATTTCAATAATTTCAAAAATAAAATCCGGATACCTGATTTAACCCGATTTTTATTTTCCTTCTTTAGACTCAATTTTAGCCCAGGTATCTTTAAGCCCTACAATCCGGTTGAACACCAGCTTGCCTTCACTGGAGTCCTTATCAACGCAAAAATATCCCATTCTTAAAAACTGGAATCTGTCACCTACACTGACATTTGCCAGGGAGGGCTCAATCTTGCAGTTGGTCAGAGTAATCAGTGAGTCTTTATTAATATAAGATGTAAAATCAACGCCTTCTTTTTCTTCACCCGGATTTGGAACGGTAAATAAATTGTCATAAAGGCGAACCTCAGCATTCAAAGCATGAGCTTCAGATACCCAGTGGAGGGTTCCTTTAACCTTTCGGCCGTCCGGATTCCATCCGCCTCTGGATTCCGGATCATAAGTGCAATGAAGTTCCACAATATTCTCATTTTCATCTTTTACCACACTGTTGCAGGTAATATAATATGCATGCTTAAGCCTTACTTCCCGTCCTGGAGACAGCCTGAAGAATTTCTTGGGTGGGTCCTCCATGAAATCTTCCTTCTCAATATATACTACTTTAGAAAAAGGCACCTTCCTGCTTCCCATATCAGGATTCTCCGGGTTGATCTCCGCATCGAACCATTCTACCTGGCCTTCAGGATAATTATCTATTACCACTCTGAGTGGATTCAGAACAGCCATTACACGGGGAGCTCTGGCATTCAGGTCCTCACGGATACAATGTTCAAGCAGTGCAATATCTACTATGCTGTTGGTTTTTGCAACACCAATACGGTCACAAAAATCCCTTATTGCTTCAGGAGTATATCCGCGTCTTCTCAGGCCTGAAATTGTGGGCATTCTTGGATCATCCCAACCTGATACATATTTTTCTTTAACAAGCTGCAGCAGCTTACGCTTACTCATAACTGTGTAGTTTAGGTTGAGACGGGCAAATTCAATCTGCTGGGGACGCTCTTCAAACCCAAGGGATTCAAGTACCCAGTCATAGAGAGGACGGTGGTCCTCAAATTCCAAAGTACAAATGGAGTGAGTTATGCCTTCCAAATAATCTGAAATGGGGTGAGCGAAATCGTACATTGGATATATACACCATTTATCACCCGTCCTATGATGAGTTGCCCTCAAAATTCTGTAAAGGACAGGATCCCTCATGTTAAGATTAGGGGAGGCCATATCAATTTTTGCTCTTAACACACGGGAACCATCGGGAAATTCTCCTGCCCGCATGCGCCTGAAAAGGTCCAGGTTTTCCTCAACTGACCGGTTACGGTAGGGGCTTTCTTTACCAGGTTCAGTGAGAGTACCTCTGTACTGCCTTATTTCCTCTGCAGACAAGTCACATACATAAGCCTTGCCGGCTTTTATAAGCTGTTCAGCAAATTCATACATTTTTTCAAAATAATCTGATGCATAATATAACCTGTCGTCCCAGTCAAAACCCAGCCAGCGGACATCTTCCTTAATGGATTCCACGTACTCCACTTCTTCTTTTACAGGGTTGGTATCATCAAATCTGAGATTAGTAAGACCTCCATTAAAAGCAGCAATGCCAAAATTAAGGCATATGGATTTGGCATGACCTATATGAAGATAACCATTTGGTTCAGGAGGAAACCTGGTATGAACCCTTCCTCCATATTTACCGGTTTCTTTATCACGGTCAATTATATCTTGTATAAAACTGGTAGAAATCGCGTTTACTTTACTATCAGCATTATTAGCTTCTGAATTTTTAATGTTTTCATTATCCACCATAATCAAATCCTCCTTCCGAAGCATAGGGACGGTTCTTCTGCTTCCAAAGTTATTGTTCTCACGAAGCATAGGGACGGTTCTTTTGCTTCCAAAGTTATTGTTCTGTTACTTGCTTCCTAAATAGAGTTTTCAAGCTTTTCAAAACCTATGCGTATCCTTCTTAATGTTTCCTCTTTACCAAGAACCTCTGCCAGTTCTGTGGCTCCTCCGGGAGTAACCTGCTTTCCTGAAACAGCAGTACGAACCGGCCAGAGTATCTGGCTATTTTTAATTCCCATTTCATTTGCTTTTGCTATAAGGGCTTCCCAAATAGTATCGTTATTCCATTCATCCAATTTTTCTAAAACAATAAGTGCCTCTCTAAGGCTGGTTAAGGAGTTTTCCAGCGTAGTCTTCATCTTCTTGTTAATATAAATGGAAATATCATAATCCGGTAACTCTTTAAGAAAATCAATATTGTCAGGTATAGTATTCAACACCTCGGTCCTCGGCTGAAGCAGCTTGCTTACTTTAAATAGATCTATTTTATCTTCAGGCAATCCTTTATAATACGGCTTAGCAAGCTCATGGAACTTTTCCGGACTTAGTTTTCTGATATATTCTCCATTCATCCAGTTAAGTTTATTTATATCAAAGATAGCCGGTGATTTACTAATACCCTTTATGTCAAAGACTCCTTCAAGCTCCTTAAGGGAAAATATCTCCTGGGTTCCCCCGGGACTCCAGCCTAATAAAGCTACATAATTAATAATTGCTTCTACAAGATAACCCATGGATATCAGATCTTCAAAGGACGGGTCTCCTGCCCGCTTGCTCAGCTTCTGTCCCGAAGACTTTAGTATTAGAGGTACATGTACGTAAGTAGGAATTTCCCAACCAAAGGCTTCATATAACAGGTTGTATTTAGGAGCAGAGGACAGATATTCATTGCCCCTTACAACATGAGTGATCTTCATAAGATGGTCATCGATTACATTGGCAAAATTATATGTAGGAAGTCCGTCTGATTTAATCAGAATCTGGTCTTCCAGAGTGCTGTTCTCAACAGTGATTGTCCCATAAACAGCATCCTCAAAACTGGTTGTTCCAGTGTCCGGCATTTTCTGCCTTATCACATAGGGCTCTCCTTTTGCCAGCTTTTCTTCAACCTCTTCTTTGGAAAGGCCAAGACAGTGCCTATCATATTTATATACCTGCCCTGCAGCTTCACATTCAGCTTTCTTTTCAGCAAGCCTTTCTTTCGAGCAGAAGCAATAATAGGCTCCACCTAGTTCAACAAGCTTTTTTGCCCATTTAATATAAATATCTTTCCTCTCACTTTGTACATAAGGGCCATAGGGGCCACCAATATCAGGACCCTCGTCATGCTGGAGTCCTGCCATTTTTAAAGTGTTATATATAACATCTGTAGCTCCTTCTATGTATCTTTCCTGATCTGTATCTTCAATTCTGAGAATAAATTTCCCACCAAATTTCTTAGCTATCAGATATTCATATAAAGCTGTTCTCAAATTTCCAATATGCATATACCCCGTTGGACTGGGTGCAAATCTGGTTCTAATTTCTGCAGCCATGTTATAATCTCCTTTTTCAAGGTCTAAAGTTATTATTGATTATATTATTTTGATAAATTTTCGTCAAGAATTGTTAAGTGTATGGAAAATGCCACATTTAAAGAATTTCACATTATAAGAGCCATATTCAAAAAGCTCAAAGCTCTGTAATGAAATATAGCCCTTTTTCAGGTGCTTGCGTTATTAGAATTATTCCGGGAATTGCTGTTCATCAGAAAAATTCACTTGCCAAGAATTCATAAAAAATATAATAATATGCTAAATATATAATAAAATGCTAAATAAAAAAAGAAAACAATATGCTATAAGCAGGGAAGAAATAATCCATCCTCCTGCTTATAGCCTTAAAAATTCTTACCTTTCCTGGGATACTCTTTTATTGATCATAGCGATAGATTCTTTGATTGCATCGTGCAGAACATTCTTTTCTTTTGGTAAGCTGGCGGCTAGTTGCTGGAGGTGGGTTTTTGCATTCTCTCTTCCGCGAATTCCAAGAGATTTGATGGTTTGTAAAAGTACTTCTTCGTCCTTCTCACTTAATAAAGAAATTAACAGGTTGTAGGTATTTTCGTCAGTTGCATTTCCAAATTCAGCGGCAAACTCAACTTTGGTCTGCGAATCTGCTTTTGCCAATTCTTTGTTGATCTTATTCCATCGTCGCCATTTGATGAGTCTTGCGATTTTATCTTGCTTTTTACCTGACATATTATACCTTCTTTCTCCTTAATGGAATTATTGTATAATACAACTGAGACGTGGAAACTAATCTGGATAAGACTTAGAAGATAGTAAATTTTGCTAATAAAATATTATCATAATTATCATGTCCTGTCAATGAAATCAGTGAGATCAACAAAACCGGAGAAATCAATAAACAAAATTAAACCAATGAATCCAATGAATAAATAAAACAATAAAACTATAAATCATAAAGCAATAAAACAAAAAATCAAAAATTAAAAAATTAAAAAATCAATAAATCAATAAATCAATAAATCAATAAATCAATAAATCAATAAATCAATAAATCAATAAATCAATGTAATGTTCATCTCTGGAAAAATTCTTGTATCAAAATACATTTAGTTTACATAAACTATAATATAGCTATTGCATATTATGGAATAAGAATAATTGGAGGAATAAAATAATATGAATCTATATAAAATGCCCGGAACTCCAATTCAACCCTGCATGGCTTATGCCGTGATCAGGGGAGGCCCTCTTGCTCCTCAGATCAGGGGAATAGTATGGTTTATAGATGTACAGGGAGGAACCTGGGTTGTTGTTAATGTAACAGGACTTCCCAGATACACACCGGGAAATGAAAACGAAAAGCCCGTAGGCCCTCATGGATTCCACATCCATGAAAAAGGTAATTGTGAAATAGGGGATCCCAATGATCCTTTTTTGGCAGCAGGAAATCACTGGAATCCAACAAACCAGCCACATGGCAATCATGCTGGAGATTTTCCTGTGCTGTTCTCAAATGACGGGATGGCCTCCATGGCTTTCTTCACAAACAAATTCAAGCCTTTGGAGGCGGTAGGGAAAGCCGTCATCATACATCAAAGCCCTGATGACTATCAGACACAACCTGCAGGAGGCGCCGGCAAACGTCTTGCATGCGGCATAATAAAGAGGGCTTACTAAGCTTTGCACTAAACTTCAGATATGCTTTGCTTAATAAGCCCCGACATATAAAATTATTTTAAATAAATTACAAATAAGTAAGTATATTATGGCAAATTATTTAAGGAGCTTGTCCATCATAAGGTATCCTTCATTTATCATAATACCGCTTGACCTTGCCTCATACTCATCAAAGCTTTCAACACCGGAATCCTTACGCTTACTTTTCTGGTAAAGCACATAGGGAACCGGTTCGCCGGTATGGGTACGCAGAGACAAGGGGGTAGGATGATCCGGCAATAGCAATATCCTATAATCATCATACTTATCTAGCCCTTGTAACAAAGGCCCTACTATTTTTTCGTCAATAAGTTCAATAGATTTAACTTTATTCTCGATTTCATGCCTGTGCCCGCACTCATCAGGAGCCTCAACATGAATAAAAACAAAATCCTGTCCTGATTCAAATTCTTTAAGGGCAGCTTCAGCCTTGCCTGTAAAATTAGTGTTGATGTTTCCTGTAGCCCCTTCTACATCACATGATTTGAGGCCGGCACATATTCCAATACCTTTTACCAGGTCAACAGCAGAAATTACAGAGCCTTTTATGCCATACTTTTCATAAAAGCTTGTGAGAGAAGGCTTTCTCCCATTACCCCACAGCCATATTGAATTGGCAGGGCGAAGCCCCTTGGCGATTCTTGCCTTGTTTACAGGATGGTTTTTAAGGATATCATAACTCTTAACCATCATTTCAAGAAGCATTTTACTGTTATCGCCCTTGGGCAGATATTCTGTAATCTTCTTTTCCAGGATATCGTGAGGTGGGGTAAGGTCATATTTCGAGTTATCACCTCTAAGGACTAAACAATGACGGTAGCTGACCCCGGGGTAGAACTCCACTTTGCTGCTTTTTAAAAGAAGATTGAGTTCCTTTATAAGCTGGGCTGCCTCCTCAGAAGATATTTCATCGGAACTGTAATCCACCATTGTCTTATCTGCATATTCAACCTCATCCGATAGGGTAACAAGATTACACCTGAAAGAAACATCATCAGGCGACAGGTCAATACCCATGCTGACGGCTTCCAAAGAGGAACGGCCGGTATAATACCGCACAGGGTCATATCCCATAACAGAGAGATTTGCTACATCGCTGCCCGGAGGCAAACCATCCGGAATTGTCTTAACCATTCCTATTTCCCCATACTTTGCCAGAAAATCCATATTAGGTTTATATGCATACTGCAAAGGTGTTTTATTGTCTAATTCTGGTATAGGATAGTCAGCCATCCCATCTCCAAGTACAACAGCGTATTTCATGAGCATTGACCTTTCTATTAATTAATATCAACTAACAAAACTAATTAACAAACTAATATCGCACATTCCAGCCATCTAAATTTGCAAAGCTTTTTTTCTAATAACCAAAAACTATTTACTTATCTTTAAACTATCTGCTCTCATTTAACAGACTACTTTAACAAACTACTTTAACAAACTACTTTAACAAACTACTTTAGCATGCTGAGCAATACTCCGGCAGCAACAGCTGAGCCTATTACACCTGCCACATTGGGACCCATTGCATGCATGAGCAGGAAGTTGCTTGGATTAGCTTCTTGTCCGACTTTTTGTGAAACACGGGCTGCCATGGGTACTGCTGAAACTCCTGCTGAACCAATAAGTGGATTAACTTTTCCTCCAGTTGCCCAGTACATAATTTTTCCGAACAGTACTCCACCAGCAGTGCTTATTGAGAAAGCAACCAGGCCTAACAATATAATTCCTAAGGTCTTAGGATCCAGGAATGTTTCACCTGTTGCAGTGGCACCTACCGACAAACCTAAGAATATGGTAATTATGTTAATCAGCTCATTTTGAGCAGTTTTACTGATTCTTTCAACAACACCGCTTTCACGCATTAAATTTCCAAACATGAGCATGCCTATCAGCGGAGCTGCATCAGGCAGGAATAAGGATACTATTAAGGATACCAGTATCGGGAAAATAATTTTCTCAACTTTGGATACCGGCCTTAACTGCTCCATAACAACTTCTCTTTCCTTCTTAGTAGTTAGAGCTTTCATAATAGGCGGCTGTATAATTGGTACCAGAGCCATGTATGAATAAGCCGCAATTGCTATGGGACCAAGCAGATGGGGAGCTAATTTAGTGGTAACAAATATTGCAGTAGGGCCATCTGCTCCGCCGATTATTCCTATTGCTCCTGCTTCCTGAGGAGTGTAGTTCAATATTATTGCTCCAAGGAAAGTAAAAAATATTCCTAACTGGGCTGCCGCACCTAAAAGCAAGCTCTTAGGATTGGCAAGAAGGGGACCGAAGTCTGTCATTGCGCCTATACCCATAAAAATAAGCGGAGGATATATTCCAAGCTTAACTCCCTGATACAGGTAGTAAATTAGGCCTCCTTCATTATATGAGCCAAGGTTGGCAAAAGGAAGATTTGCCAAAAACATCCCGAAAGCTATGGGCAAAAGAAGCAGAGGCTCATACTTTTTTGCAATTGCAAGATAAATCAAGATGAAAGAAATAGCTATCATTACATACTGCTGCCAGGTTCCTGTAACAAAGCCCGAGGCTTCAACTAGATTAATTATTGTGTTTATAAAATCTGAAAACATTATTTTGACCGTCCCTTTTCAGTTATATTTTTCGTAGTTTTTAATGGAGATTCTCGCTTTATACCCTTCGTTATCTACGACATTAATGAACATCACATCGGGTAGTTCCTACCCTAGTTTATATTATAGCAATTCATCTTCTATAATTATAATCTTCCGGAAATTACCTCAGTCCTGCCTGCAATGTTCCAAACAGGAGAGGTTACTGGAATTCGTCTGTAAGAAGTTACCCTGATTTTTGTATCAGGTCTTGTCATTCCGCTTGCCATTATAGCCACTGTAAGTACTGCAATCAGTTCACTGTCTGAGTCAGCTGCCTTGGTTTGAGTGCTGACTGACTCACTGTATGAAGCTGTATCAGAACCTTCTGGCTGATTATCTGCTGAAGCGGGATTATCAGGCCTATTCTTTTTTGTATTAGAAACTTTGCCAAATAAAGAAATTATCAAAGAAAGGACCAGTAATGAACTAAAAACAACTACCATTCCCGTAATTATTACATTAATAGATAAGGATAAATTTTCCATGTCTGCACCTCCTTTAATGTATAAATGGTCACTGTGTTAAACTTATCACAATCTTATTTCATAGTCAATCTTATTTTAGTGATAAGTAATTTCAATAATATTTAATAGTATTTAATAAATATTATACATCCAATAATATAATATGTCCAAGTTAATATGATATAAGTTATAATATACTGGTAGAAACTATATGTGCTATAGAGAGCTCGCTTTGCTCGGGGATTAAACTATTAGCAAGTGCTATTTAAAGTTCTGTCTATATTAAATTATATAGTGCTTTATAGTACTTTATTATGCTATAGGCCGGCTAATTAAGATACCGGTTAATTTAAGTCAAGAGGTGAAAACAAAAGGAAGTTGAATATGGAACATGAATTTATCCGGGCAGAAATGCTTCTTGGAACCGATGGGTTAAATAAATTACGCTCCAGCAAAGTGGCGGTATTCGGTGTTGGGGGTGTGGGATCATTTGTAGTGGAAGCCCTTGCCCGCTGTGGAGTTGGCCATCTGGTACTAATAGATAAAGATAATATTGCCATATCAAATATAAACAGGCAGCTTCATGCCACCTCAAAAACCATAGGGAAATCAAAAGTGGAGGTTATGAGGGACAGAATTTTGGAAATCAATCCAAAAGCCCAGGTAACTGCCATACAGAAATTCTATTTGCCGGAAACAGCTTCCGAGTTATTAAGCAATGATTATGATTATATTGTGGATGCGGTGGATACGTTAACGGCAAAGATAGATCTTGTAGTAAGGGCGAAAGAAATGGGTATCCCCATAATATCAAGCATGGGGGCAGGCAACAAGATGAACCCTGCCATGTTCGAGGTAGCGGATATTTATGAAACTTCAATAGACCCTATTGCAAAGGTTATGCGAAGGGAGTTGAGGAAGAGGGGTATAGACTCTCTTAAGGTGGTTTATTCCAGGGAAGTACCAATGAAACCGAAAATACCTGGCGGATCTATTGCCTGTGAACAAATTGAAAATGAAAGAGATGATAGAGATGATAGAGATGATATGGATCAATTAGACCAGCAATTAAGCATTCAGCAAAGCGGACAAACAAAAAAAACAAGAAAAGAATTGCAGCCTCCCGGAAGCCTTTCCTTTGTTCCTTCGGTAGCGGGGCTTATTATTGCTGGAGAGGTAGTAAAGGACTTAATCGGAATGACATAATCAAAGATTGCAATGACATAATCAAAGATTTTACTGGAACAAATTAACCAGGGCAACTTAACCAGGGTAACTTAACCAGCACAACTTAACCAGAACGATTTAACCAAGATGACTTGACCGCTTAAAAACTGAGACAAGTGAAAGAAAGAAACAATTGCATGAAAAAGACCATTAAGAAGGGAAAGAGAAAATGCTGGACAGACGAATTAATATATTTACAGGGCACTTTGGCTCAGGAAAAACCGAAATCTCAGTAAATTACGCAATTAAACTTCAGGAAAGTGGAAATAAGACAGCTATAGTGGATTTAGATATAGTAAATCCATATTTTAGAACAGCCGATGTAAAAGAGCAGTTGGAGAAAATGGGCATATGGGTAATAACTCCCTTATATGCCAATACCAATGTGGATGTGCCGGCTCTTCCGCCGGAAATCAACACTCTATTTGAAAAAAAGGAGTACAAGGTTGTATTGGATGTGGGAGGAGATGATGATGGAGCCAGGGTGCTCTCCAGGTACAGGGAACAAATATTAAATGACGACTATGAAATGTTCTTTGTAATAAGCGCCAGAAGGCCAATGACAGATACCAGGGAAAAGATACTGGAAATGATTGCAGATATTGAGGCAAGCTCGAGGATAAAGGTTACCAGGCTCATAAATAATACCAATTTACTTGGAGACACAGGAATAAAAGATATTATTGAAGGACATAAATTGGTAGAGGAGGTTTCCTCCATATTAAATATTCCAATAGCTTTTACAAGCGGATTTGCAGAAACAATGAAAGAATATGAAAAAATCAGGGAAAAACAGAATATACCTTTATTTAAAATGGATAAGCTGATAAGACTGCCCTGGGAGTGACTACCCTGGGGATGGTGTGAAGCGTTAAGAAGGGGGATTAAAATGTACAGATATGAGTTTATACCAGATATTAAGCAAACAAAGTATTTAAATCAAGTGTGGGACATTCTGTGTGAATGCGATAAAGATTTTGTACCGCCCTTATCATACAGGAATGATACAAAGCAAAAGGACTTTTCGAATATTTATCAAAAGAACAAACAGTTAACGGCCGACCACAACGATGAAATAGTCAGCAATGACGGAAAAGTCAGCGAAAAAACAAGTGAAAAAACAGAAGGCGACAAACCAACAGGAAATAAGCCTATAGAGAATGAGCCTACTGAGAATAAGCCTACAGAATATTTTAACAATATGATCCAGCAGCATTTTATTCTGGCTATAGATGAAAATGATTATGTGGCAGGATTCCTTTCCTTTAAAATTGATTATGCCGCATTGGAGGAAATAACAAAAAACATATACATGTCAACGGCCTGCATAAGGAAAAAAGACAGAGGTAAAAGGATTTCCGGAGAATTTTATGAATATGTGGAGTATAAACTTCCGGAAGAATACAGGCGTGACAAAATTCTGACCAGAACCTGGTCAACAAACGAAAAACAGATACACATTTTCACAAAACGAGGTTACAAGCCTGTAAAAGTACTGCCAAATGACAGAGGCCCCGGAATTGATACCATCTATTTTCTCAAGCAGGTATAGCATATAATTTAGGTGTAGCATGTAATTTGGGTATAGCATGTAATTGGTGCAGCATGTAATTAAGGTATAGCAAGTAATTCAGGGAAAAATGTATTGCAAAATAACATTCCCTTTATGCAACTCCTCGGGAAAATAAGGTTGCATTCATTTTTTAAGAGTTTTATAATATGTAGAAACGTTTCGTTAGATTCACTATTTTAGATATGTGAGGTTAGATTATGGCAAAAGTAACTTTTTTTGAAGATATTTGCAAGGGATGTAAATTGTGCACCACCGTATGCCCTAAAAAAATTGTTGTTATGAAAACAGACAAGCTAAATGCAAAAGGATTTCACCCTGCAGGAATTACAGATATGGAAAAATGCATAGGCTGTGCCTTTTGCGCGGCTATATGCCCTGACTGCGTAATTCAGGTGGAAAAGTGAAGCACAGGGACGGTTCTTCTGCTTCCGAAGCATAGCGGTTCTTCCGAAGCATGGGGACGGTTCTTCTGCTCCCAAGAGAAATTCAGATACAAAAGCAGGGATTAGAATTAAGGAGGATACGTTTAAATGGGAGAAAAACTATTAATGAAGGGAAATGAAGTTATTGCTGAAGCAGCAATACGGGCAGGCTGCAGGCATTATTTCGGTTATCCTATTACACCGCAGACCGAAATTGCTCATTATATGGCAAAAAAGATGCCTTTGATAGGTGGCACTTTTGTGCAGGCGGAAAGTGAAATAGCTGCAATAAATATGGTATATGGAGCTGCCAGCGCAGGCGCAAGAGTAATGACAACATCATCAAGCCCTGGAATTAGCCTCAAACAAGAAGGGATTTCCTACGCTTCATGTGCCGAGCTTCCTGCGGTTATTGTAAATGTAGTAAGGTGCGGACCGGGACTTGGTGGAATACTTCCTGCACAATGCGACTATTTTCAGGCAGTAAAAGGCGGAGGTCACGGGGATTATAAAATGGTAACCCTGGCTCCCTGCAGTGTTCAGGAACTCTATGAACTTACTGTTGAGGCCTTTAATATTTCCGATAAATACAGAATTCTTACAATGATAATGGCTGACGGAATGCTTGGCCAGATGATGGAAGTTGTCGAGTTCAAAGAAAAAGAAGATATATATGCAGCAGATAAAAGCTGGGCTGTTACAGGTACCGGAATGAAGAGGGAACACAACATCATAACTTCAATATATATTGAACCGGAAGTACTTGAAAAACACAATCTAAAGCTTCAGGCAAAGTACGCGGCCATTGCGGAGGCTGAGACCAGAGTAGAAGTATATAACTGTGAAGATGCCGATGTAATAGTTGCAGCATTTGGAACTGTGGCAAGAATTATAAAGAACGTAATTAAAACTGCAGCCCAGGAAGGAATTAAGGTAGGCCTTATAAGGCCCATAACACTTTGGCCATTCCCGTCGGCAGCTTTTGAGAAATATGCAGAAGTGCCCAAGGCATTTCTTTCAGTAGAAATGAATGCAGGTCAGATGGTTGAAGATGTAAGGTTGGCGGTAAACGGAAAGAGGCCGGTTCATTTCCATGGCAGAATGGGCGGAATGATACCTACTCAAAAGGAAATACTGGACAAAATCAAGGAAATTGTAAAGGGGAAATAAAATTATGGCAGTAATATTTAAGAAACCACATGCGCTAACAGATGCTACCTTTCATTATTGTCCTGGCTGCACTCATGGAATAATCCACAGACTGGTAGCCGAGGTAATAGATGAACTGGGTATTGAAGGAGAAACTATAGGAGTATCGCCGGTAGGCTGTACTTACAATAACTATTTGTACTTTAACTGCGATATGGTTCAGGCAGCTCACGGAAGGGCTCCGGCAGTTGCAACAGGTATCAAAAGGGTACATCCAGATAAAGTTGTATTCACATATCAGGGAGATGGTGACCTGGCAGCCATTGGCACCGCGGAAATTGTTCATGCAGCCACAAGGGGAGAAAAAATCACTACCATATTTGTAAACAATGCAATTTATGGTATGACTTCAGGACAGATGGCTCCTACTACGCTAATCAACCAGGTTACTACTACAACCCCCTACGGAAGAAAGACCGAAGTCCACGGTTATCCTTTAAAAGTATGCGAGCTTTTGTCTACCATAGACGGAGCTGCATTTGTAGAAAGAGTAGCGGTAAATGATATTAAAAACATCAATAAAGCAAAAAAGGCAATAAAAAAGGCTTTCCAGGTTCAGATGGCCAAGAAAGGTTTTTCAATTGTAGAAGTACTTTCAAGTTGTCCCACAAACTGGGGGCTAAGCCCTGAAGAAGCCCTGAAATGGATTGAGGAAAACATGATGCCTGTTTATCCTCTTGGAAATTTTAAAGGAAAGGATCTGGAGGTGTAAGCTATGGTACATGAGGAAATTATTATCGCAGGTTTTGGAGGGCAGGGAATTCTGTCAGCCGGAAGGCTCCTGGCATTTGCAGGGATGCTTGAAAACAAGCATGTATCATGGCTCCCATCCTATGGTCCTGAAATGAGAGGAGGCACGGCAAACTGTAACGTGGTTATTTCAGATGAACCTATTGGTTCACCCATACTGAACAGTTGTACATCCCTTATAGTTATGAATGGGCCTTCCCTGAACAAATTTGAGAAATATGTTGAAAAAGGTGGAATCATAATAACTGATAGTTCCCTTGTTGACAGAGTTCCTGAAATTGAGGGAGTAGATGTATATCCCATACCGGCTACACAAATGGCCAATGATATGGGAAATGCCACATTTGCAAGTATAATTCTTTTAGGAAAACTTCTAAAAGTAACCAAAATTGCATCAATGGAGAATTTTGAACTGGCTTTAAGAAAAGTTCTTCCGGAAAAATATCATAATCTGATACCGGATGAAATGAAGGCTTTAAAAGCAGGTGCAGAATATTAGAGCAGTGTGGCGGCGGTACTTAAGGAATGTGGGAATAGATACAAAAATAAGTTGCAGAAGGGTGTTTAACTGTCAGGACACGATGTGGCAAGTGAAACATTCGCTTGCCATATCATTTTGCAGAACAAAAGGTTAATTTTTAGTTTTTCTAAGGTTTTTTAAATTAAGGTTTTTTTAAATTGAGAAAAATAACTTTTCCTGTGCCTTGGAAGCAGAAGAACCGTCCCCTTGCTTCCGAAGAACCGTCCCCTTGCTTCTATATATATACTTCCCTGTATCCTTTTCCTGAGATATAGGAAACTTCCTCAAAGGTATAGCCTCGAAACTTATGTTCATGGTCAAGGCTGGATTCTAAAATGCCTTCCATTTTGTGAATGTGGCCGTTTTCGGTTTTTATCGGAATACCGGTTATGCCGGAAAAATAATGAGTATGGTCATTATATGAAGAAACTCCGTAAAAAAAGTGAAAATGCAAGTTATTAACTCCAAGCATATGGCTTGCATAGCCCACTAATTTGTGCGGGTGTCCATTGGAATATTCTGATTCAAATTTGTATTTGTGCTTATGAATAAACATTATTACCACCAATATTATAATATGTTATTTTTTAAATATTATAAAGGAAAATAATGTATAAGTTCAAGAATATGAACAATGATCCGGATTGCGGACATAATCTGGGCATTCACCCTTCTTTTCTATTGACATTACTGATGCAATACGGGTATTATTGTTACTAGGTAATAAATAATAAAATAAATAACGATTAATTAAGTATATAATTAAAAACAATTAAATAAAGCCGTTAAATTAAAGATAATAAAAGATAACAAGCTAAAATAATCAAATTATTTAAATAGAGGCAATTTATAATAAACTTGTTCAGTGAGGGATTGCAAGACCCCCACTGAATCCCCGAACGAAGCGAGGTTGCTTTTTATTAACGGTTTAATAAAAACTATTATTATTATTAAACTGATGTATACCTAGGCATAATAGTTATATACATAAGTAAAGGCGAGGCGGTGAAAAGATGTCAGTTGAGATACTAAAATCAATCAGGCAGACAGAATTGGAAGCCGAACAAATAGTAAAGCAGTCTGTTGCCGATGCCAGACAGATATTGGCCGACGCAGAAAGCATGGCTGCCTCTATTCTTGAGAAAGCAGAGGAAGAAGCCCTCGAACAAAGCAGATCAATTATTTCCATGGCAGAGAAAGAAGCACAGGCCGAGGTTGAAAAAATAATGATGCAGGCGGAGAAAGAGTGCAAAAATATAAAGAAACAGGCAGAGAAGAATTTAGATGCGGCAGTAGAATTAATTATTGGGAGGATTATAAAGATCCATGGCAATAGTTAAAATGAATAAATTGTCCCTAGTAGGTCTTGACAGCCAAAAAGAGCATATTATTGAAGACCTGATGAATATAGGGGTAGTGGAAGTAAGATGTATTGAAGCTCCTGAGGAAACTGAGACATGGAAGGAATTGGTTACATACGACGGTGATGAGGATGAAGTAGCAAGGCTCGAAGAACAAATGACAAGAATAAAATGGGCTATTGATTACCTCTCACCCTATAACCAGGAAAAAAAAGGACTTTTTCAGCCAAAAAGAACTGTTGATAAAAACAGCCTCAATAACATAATTAAAAATCAGCAGGATTTATGGCATGTTATAGAAGAAATTGAAGCTACCGATGATGTTATTTCTTATCTAAAAAATGAAGAAAACAGGCAGGAAACCCTTATTGCCTCCCTTCAGCCCTGGAGGGAACTGGATGTTCCTGTGGATAGCGAGGCTACTAAGCATACAGGCATTTTACTGGGTACCACGCCTGCCGTGTCGGTTATTTCAGACCTTCAGAATGAACTGAAAGAAGCCTATCCGGCAAGTTATCTGAAACTTATCAGCTCGGACAAGGACCAGAATTATCTCATGGTTCTTTACCATATTTCAGGTGAAGAAGAAGTTCTTTCCGTATTGAAAAAATATGGCTTTTCGAAGGCTACTTTCAGGGATATTACAGGAACTGCCGAAGAGAATATAAACAAAGCCAGGAAAAATATTGAAAAGATAAACAAACAAAGAGAAGAAGAAGTTAGTAAAATCGCGGCTCTTGCTTCACGAAAAAATGAGCTGGAAGTTTTATACGACTATTTTACAGTGCTAAGGGATAAGAAAAAGGTACTGGAGAATATAGTGAAAACCAATATGACATTTATGCTTGAAGGATGGTTCCCTGAAGCAGAGAAAAATAGACTGATTGAAATATTGCAAAAATGGGATTGTGTTATAAACATCAGGGAACCTGAAAAGGGTGAAGAGCATCCTATTCTTCTGAAAAATAATTCCTTTGTACAACCCTTTGAGCTTATAACCGAGCTATACAGCCTTCCAAGCACCAAGGATGTGGATCCCAACTTCCTTATGTCGCCATTCTTCTTTGTATTTTTCGGCATGATGGTAAGTGATGCGGGATATGGCCTTGTAATAGCTTTACTGACAGGGCTTATACTATGGAAATTTAAACCGCAGGGAATGGCATATAAACTCATTAAGCTTGGTTTTTTCGGAGGAATTTCCACATTAATCTGGGGAGCTTTGTTTGGTGGATGGTTTTCTGACATTATAAGCATTGTAACTGGAGGAAGATTCGTTATCAAGCCTTTATGGTTCAACCCTCTTGATGATCCCATGCGCCTCCTTGTATGGTCCTTCATATTCGGCGGATTACATATCCTAGTCGGCCTTGGGATAAAGGGATATATGATGATAAGAGATGGCCTGATAAAGGATGCGATTTTTGATATAGGATTCTGGTATATATTCCTAATTGGTATTGGATTGCTCTTTGCAGGAGGAACTATTGCCACAGTTGGCAAATACATGGCAATAGTTGGCGCAATCCTGCTGGTTCTTACCCAGGGAAGAAGCAAGAAGGGAATAATAAGCAAATTTTTTGCCGGAGTCTTAAGCTTGTACAACTCAGTAGGCTACATGAGTGATGTACTCTCTTATTCGAGACTTCTGGCACTGGGGCTTGCCACAGGAGTTGTGGGCTCTGTTATAAATGCCATGGGAACCCTTTTAGGGTTTAATATATTTGGAATATTAATGCTTATAATAGTTTTCACAGTAGGGCATTTATTTAATATTGCGATAAATGCTCTGGGAGCTTACGTACATGCCAGCCGTCTCCAATACGTGGAGTTTTTCGGCAAGTTTTACGAGGGCGGAGGGAAACCCTACGACCCCTTTAAAATTAAAACAAAATACACAAATATCATTGACAGGAGGCAAAATTAGTTATGAAATGGTATGAATTTTTTCTTGATGGTACTTTTCTAGCATTAGCAGGGGCAGCTATAGCTGTAATTGTTGCAGGTATTGGATCTGCAAGAGCAGTAGGAATGGTTGGTGAGGCCGCTGCAGGGTTGATAAGCGAAGAACCTGAGAGATTTGGACAAACCCTCTTGCTGCAGGCACTTCCAGGAACCCAGGGTATATACGGATTGCTCACTGCATTCGTTATTCTTACCAAGATAGGTGTAGTAGGCGGAGCAGATGTTAATGTTGGAACTGTACAAGGACTGTTACTATTTGGAGCCGCGATCCCGATTGCTATAGTTGGTTATTTTTCAGCTATTGCTCAGGGCAGGGCTGCTGCCGCAGGTATAAATATTGTAGCTAAAAGACCTTCAGAACTGGCAAAAGCAATTACATACGCTGCAATGGTAGAAACCTACGCAGTTTTAGCATTGCTTGCTTCCATACTGATGGTATTCGGTATTCAGCTGTAATTCAGCTAATATCGGCCTTACATCTAATATTTGATTTAGCTAATAATAAGAACGAGGGAGTGTCCCGGATGGAAGGAATAGACAAAATTAAAGAAAAAATACTGGAAGAGGCAAATCAGCAGGCTTGCTCAATTATTGACAAAGCCGAAAAGGAAGCAGATGAAATTATAAAAAATGCCGAGGAAAAGGCTGCCGGCAAAAAAAGCCAGGAAGCAGAAAAGGCCAGGATGGAAGCAGAAAACAAAAAGAGCAGAATAATAGCTGCTGCCCATATGGAAACCAGAAAACGTAAACTCAAGGCCAAACAGGAAATGATAGATGAGGCATTTAACAAGGCAGTGAACAAGTTGAGCACAATGCCTGAAGACCAGTATATAGATATACTTGCAAATATGGCTGTCCAGGCAATAACAACCGGGACGGAAGAAATAATTCTCCCGGATAAGGACAGAAATAAGTTTGGCAAGAAATTAATCGATGCTGTTAATAAAAAGCTCAAAGGAAAGGGTGTCGCAGGCAAGGTATCACTTTCTGAAGAGAGCAAGAATATAACTTCCGGCTTTATAATAAAATCAGGAAATATAGAAATAAACAATTCTTTTGAGTCGTTAATAAGAATGGAAAGAGATAATCTGGAACCCGAAGTGGTAAAAATACTTTTCCCAGGGGTTTCCTGAAGGGAGGGAACAGATCTGGCAGCTGATACACATTACGCCTATGCAGTAGGAAGAATAAGGGCAGTTGAAAAAAGGCTCCTTGATAAAGGGAAATTAGACAGGATGATAGATTCAAAATCTCCTGAAGAAGCCATGAAGGTGCTTACCGATGCAGGCTACGGGTATTCATCAGGAGATGTATCTACTCCCTTCGATTATGAAAAATTATTAAAAGAAGAAGAAAAGAAAACATATAAGTTTCTGGAGGAAATAGCACCTGAGCCGGAAATATTCGGCCTTTTTCTCCTGAAAAATGATTATCATAATATAAAGGTTCTGTTAAAAGGGGAATTCTCAGGGAATTCTGATGAATCTCTACTGCTTCAGACAGGCACAATTTCAATCCCTGTGCTGAAAACGTCCATAAACAACAGGAAGTTTGACGCGCTTCCTGAAATTATGGCAAAGGGCATTAAAGAAGCCATTGACACATACGGCAGAACAACTGACCCCCAGGTAATTGACATTATACTGGATTCAACCTGTTTTAATCATATGAAGGAAAAAGCCCGGTTTTCAGAGAAAGATTATCTGATAAAAATGGTTGAGATTTTAATTGATCTTGCTAACATTAAAATTTTTATCAGGTTAAAAGCTCTTGATAAATCCATAGATTTCCTGCAGAAAGTCCTTCTGAAAGGTGGTAGCATACCTGAAGAAAAGTTCTTTACCGGTATGGGGGAATCAATGGATAAAATTATAGAGAATTTCAAGAACACCCCATATGAAAAGATATGCCAGGAAGGTATAACTTCCTATATGGCTACCGGAAGTTTAAGCATTTTTGAAAAGCTTTCAGATGATTATGTAATGAGTTATGTTAAGAAATACAAAAATCTCACTTTTGGAGTTGAACCTTTAGTAGGATACTTGATAGGAAAAGATACCGAAATTAAAAATGCCAGAATAATTATGGTTGGGAAAATAAACAACATTAATAATGATGTTATAAGAGAAAGGCTGAGGGAGATTTATGCATAAAATCGGAGTGCTAGGAGATAAAGACAGCATATTGGGTTTTAAGGCTCTTGGCCTGTCGGTATTTCCGGTAACAGATAAAAACGAAGCGGCTGAAACCCTGCACAGGCTGGCTAAAGAAGAATACGCAGTAATATATGTAACCGAGCAGGTTGCAGAAAAAATCCAGGAGCACATTGACAGGTACAAAGACAGCAGGCTGCCTGCAATAGTGCCTATACCGGGCAATCAGGGTGTGCTTGGAATGGGGATAAGGAACTTACAGAAAACAGTTGAGAGAGCAGTTGGAGCAAATATACTAGACGCTTTTTAATAGATGTTAAAAGCAGATTATAGATGGTAAAAGCAGATTATATTTGAAGTTATCAAACAGATAATACTCGACGCTTTTTAAACAGATGATGGAAGGAAGGGATTTTGATGAACCAGGGAACCATAGTTAAAGTATCAGGACCTCTGGTAATTGCCAAAGGTATGAGCCAGGCAAATTTGTTTGACGTCGTAAGAGTTAGCGAACAACGCCTAATAGGCGAAATAATAGAAATGCATGGGGACAGGGCATCCATTCAGGTATACGAAGAAACAGCAGGATTAGGCCCCGGAGAACCTGTAGTTTCCACAGGTGCGCCTCTGAGCGTTGAATTGGGCCCTGGTTTGATTGGTACAATATTTGACGGAATACAAAGACCCCTTGCAACAATCAGAGAACAGTACGGAAACAATATAGTCAGAGGAATAGATATAACTCCTCTGGATAGAAGTGCCAAGTGGAATTTTGTTCCAACAGTTGAAGCAGGGACAAAAGTAGTTCCAGGAGATATTATTGGTACCGTTCAGGAAACAGTGGTGGTAGAACACAAAATAATGGTGCCCTATGGAGTTGAGGGAACCATTGTTGAAATAAATAAGGGAGAATTCACATTAGAAGATACCGTTGCCAGGATAAAGGACAGCAGCGGAAAAATAGTGAATGTTACTATGCTCCAGAAATGGCCTGTTCGTAAGGGCAGACCCTATAAAGAAAAACTGCCCCCTGATACACCTTTAGTAACCGGTCAGAGAGTAATAGATACATTATTCCCCTTGGCAAAGGGTGGCGTGGCAGCCGTACCGGGTCCTTTCGGAAGCGGTAAGACGGTAGTCCAGCACCAGCTGGCAAAATGGGCTGATGCTGATATTGTAGTATATATCGGCTGCGGAGAGCGCGGAAATGAGATGACCGACGTTCTTCTGGAGTTCCCTGAATTGAAAGATCCACGGACAGGGGAATCTCTTATGAAAAGAACGGTTCTTATAGCCAATACCTCTGATATGCCTGTTGCGGCAAGAGAAGCCTCAATTTATACCGGCATCACCATAGCTGAATATTTCAGGGATATGGGTTATAGTGTGGCTCTAATGGCGGACTCAACATCCCGTTGGGCTGAGGCCTTAAGAGAAATGTCCGGAAGACTTGAAGAGATGCCTGGTGAAGAAGGGTATCCTGCATACCTGGGTTCCAGACTTGCCCAGTTCTATGAAAGGGCAGGAAGAGTGGTATCCATGGGGCAGGAAGGCAGAGAGGGATCAATAACAGCCATAGGTGCCGTATCACCTCCTGGAGGAGATTTATCAGAGCCGGTTACCCAGTCAACCTTAAGAATAGTAAAAGTATTCTGGGCTTTGGATTCAAGCCTTGCCTACAGAAGGCATTTCCCGGCTATAAGCTGGCTCCAGAGTTATTCACTGTATCTGGACAGGCTGGACAACTGGAATAACATGAATATAGCCAGGGACTGGAGCAATTTGAGAAGTGATGTAATGAGAATTTTGCAGGAAGAAGCAGAGTTGGAGGAAATAGTAAGGCTGGTAGGTATAGATGCACTGTCGGCAGGAGACAGGCTTACCCTGGAAGCTGCGAAGTCTATAAGAGAGGACTACCTCCATCAGAATGCTTTCCATGATGTAGATACCTATACATCCTTAAATAAACAATATAAAATGCTGAAACTCATAATGGCATATTACTACAAAGGCAAAAAAGCCCTGGAAAACGGAGTGGGAATAAAAGAACTGTTTGCACTGCCTGTCAGGGAAAAGATAGGAAGATGCAAATACGTAAAAGAGGACGAAGTTGATGCTGTTTTCAGTGAGATCGAGAAAGAACTGAACGAGCAGATGGATGCACTGGTATCAAAGGAGGTAAAGTAAAATGTTGAAGGAATATAAAACCATTTCAGAAGTTGCTGGCCCTTTGATGCTTGTAAAAAAAGTTGAGGGAGTAAAATTCGGTGAACTTGGTGAAATAGAACTTGCTAATGGGGAAACCAGAAGCTGCAGGGTTCTTGAAGTAAGTGAAGACAGTGCGCTGGTTCAGCTATTTGAAAGCTCTGCGGGAATAAATGTAGCAGAAAGTAAGGTAAGGTTCCTGGGAAAAGGAATTGAACTGCCTGTGTCCATGGACATGCTTGGCAGAGTTTTTGATGGACTCGGCAGGCCAAAGGACGGCGGACCTAATATCATACCAGATAAAAGGCTTGATATTAATGGGTTACCTATGAATCCCGCTGCCAGGGACTATCCTTCTGAATTTATACAGACAGGAATATCTGCAATAGATGGGTTGAATACTCTGGTCAGAGGACAGAAACTGCCTATTTTCTCCGGCTCAGGTTTGCCCCATGCACAGCTTGCTGCTCAGATAGCAAGACAGGCAAAGGTTCTGGGAACCGACAGCAAATTTGCTGTTGTGTTTGCCGCCATAGGAATTACCTTTGAAGAAGCAGACTTTTTTATAAGCGATTTTAAGAGGACAGGAGCTATCGAGCGTTCTGTACTTTTCACAAACCTGGCCAACGACCCGGCTATCGAACGTATAGCCACACCCAGAATGGCCCTTACGGCAGCAGAGTACCTGGCTTTTGAAAAGGACATGCACGTGCTGGTAATACTTACCGATATTACCAACTATGCTGAAGCACTTCGTGAAGTATCAGCAGCAAGAAAGGAAGTCCCCGGAAGAAGAGGATATCCGGGATACTTATATACAGACCTGGCTACAATGTATGAAAGGGCAGGAAGACAGAGAGGCAAAGCAGGAAGCATCACCTTGATACCAATACTTACAATGCCTGAGGATGATAAAACCCATCCAATACCTGACCTTACAGGATATATAACCGAAGGACAGATTATACTTAGCAGGGAGCTGTACAGAAAATCCATAATGCCTCCCATAGACGTTCTTCCATCCCTGTCCCGTCTGAAAGACAAGGGAATCGGAAAAAGTAAAACCCGTGAAGATCACGCGGATACAATGAACCAGCTCTTTGCGGCATACGCCAGAGGAAAGGAAGCCAAGGAACTGGCAGTTATTCTGGGAGAAGCGGCTTTATCAGATACTGATAAGCTGTATGCCAAATTCTCTGATATCTTTGAAAAAGAATATGTATCCCAGGGCTTTGATGAGGAAAGAACCATTGAGCAAACTCTTGATTTAGGCTGGAAACTCCTTTCCATATTACCTGTGGGAGAATTGAAACGTATCAGGGACGAGTATATTGAAAAATACCTGCCCTCCCAGGAACAATAACTGATGTAAGGAGATAAAGCTATGGCTATAATGCGTGTCAACCCAACCCGTATGGAGCTTACGAGACTGAAAAAAAGACTTGTTGTAGCTCGCCGGGGACACAAGCTTTTAAAAGATAAAAGAGATGAGTTAATGAAAAAATTCCTTGATCTTGCAAGAAAGAACAAGGAGTTTCGTGAAAAAGTTGAAAAGATGCTCATGGAAGTCCACTCAAACTTCCTGGTGGCAAGAGCTGTCATGTCTTCAGAAGTATTAGAGGAAGCTCTGATGTTCCCTAAAGAAAGGGTATCCCTTGAGGTATCATCCAAGAACGTCATGAGCGTGGAAGTGCCTGTGCTGGATTATAAAACCGAAAGCAATGATCCCGGCAATATATTCCCTTACGGCTTTGCAACCACCTCGGGAGAACTGGACGGGGCAATAAAAGCATTATCCGGTGTAATGCCATATATGCTGCAGCTGGCTGAGATGGAAAAAACCGCCCAGCTCCTTGCAGAAGAAATAGAAAAAACCAGAAGAAGGGTAAACGCCCTGGAATATGTACTTATACCCCAGCTCACTGAGACAATAAGGTACATTACCATGAAGCTGGATGAAAACGAAAGAGGCAACCTCACAAGGCTCATGAAGGTCAAGGACATGATGCTGGAGCAGGCCCGCCAAAGCAGAAAATAGTGGAAGCGCGGGGAAGCGCAGGGACGGTTCTTCTGCTTCCGAAGCAAGGGGACGGTTCTTCTGCTTCAGTCCTAACGCTTAGAAATTAATGGGACATTTTCTTTGCCACATTTTGAAAGCATTAAGGCGCAAAGGAAATGTCCCTTTCATATTATTCATCTTTCATATTATTCATTGAGTTCTAATATCTGCCGTACTTATCAAGCATTTTCATGGCATAATTATACTTATCCAAACTTACGGAAGGAGGCACACTATGGTCTGAATGATAGATATAGCCTCCTCCTTTCATAGCTTTAGTAATCTTAGTTTTAATTTCTTCTTCAATATCTTCATAACTTCCTGACAATTTTATCACATTGATATTACCCCAAAAAGTTAGGTAATTATTATATTGTTCTTTTAAGTGAATGACATTCATGCCTGTATTAGCTTGCAAAGGCTGAACAACATCAATGCCTGCTTCGATGAAATATGGGAGAAGTGTATCAATTTTTCCACAGCTATGAATAAAGAATCTTATATTATTACTCTGCAGGAAATCGCCTAATTTCCTGTGAAATGGCCATAATACTTCTTTATATAATTCGGGTGAGAATAGTGTGGAATTCTTGTATCCCAAGTCTTCTACCATATAAAAACCATCAGGCTTCATTCCGCAACCAATGGCATATTGAAGTATTTCTATAGTCAGGTCTGTGATAGTTTCAAACATATCCTGCATATAATTCTTTTCAAGCGCAATATCCATCAGAGATTCAGTGAATCCGTGATGCCTCCAGGTACCCTCATAAGGCCCATAACCATTGAAAAGTATAAAGTTATTACGTTTTCTAAATTCATCATAAATAAGTTTCATCTGATTCCAGGAAGGAGATTGATCTACCTTAAGAAAAAATGGTTCGCTATCGATTCTTGCTTCATCATTAATATCCAGGAAAAACCTTTTTTTCAGCTTTTCCCAGTCATCTTTTGTTTTATTGACATGCTCCATAAAGAGCATTGTGTTTGATTTATTTTTCAATTTTTTTGCCGTATACCCACATCTGTCAGTGATTACTATATATTCGTCAGTTTCTTCATGGATTCTAGTTTTCCATCTCATTGAATTGTCAAGATATAATATATCTATATCAAATCCAAAGTGATCATTTACCGGATTTCCTATATTCCTGCTTATATTTCCAAGGTTAAGAGTTTTAAGGTTTATATCGCGGGATAAATCCAATCCATCAGAGTAGTAGTTTATTAAAGTGTCTTCCCAGAAAGAATCATATTTTGGCACTTTATCAGCTTCTTCATGATTTATTATTTTTTTAATTCTTTCATAACCGGTCATTACTCTAAACCCCTTTCGCCCTTTATAATCCTTTATAATCCTTTATAATCCTTTATAATCCTTTATAATCCTTTATAATCCTTTATAATCCTTCATAATTCTTTGAGCGCCCCTACATTTACATCCTCCCACAATGAATTGAAGTCTTCCTTATGAAAGTCAAATGTACACCTTATTTCATTCAATAAAGTGAACATATGTTCACATATGAATATCATACCACATATGGAATAATAATGCAATATGATGTTTCTGTTCATTAGAGTATTTTTTTTGCATTCATCTCTCTGCTTCTTTCATAAATTCATACCTAATGGTACCATAGTTGAATACACCTTATCCCAACAATTCATCACAAAATTATATTGACAATATGCGATTATAAGTGTTATTATCTAGGTGTACAATATGGTAAGAATACATACAAACATATACAATATGGTATGAATCAGAAAGGATGAGGCTTTCATGGAGATCAAATCAATCATACAGGAAATTGTAAAAGATAGACAAAAGAAGGGCGGTATCCACAGTATTTATTTCGTAGCATGCGGAGGATCATTGGCTTCGTTCTATCCTGCAAAGGTTTTTGTGGAAATAGAATCAAAAAAACTTAGATGCGGCTGGTATAATAGCGGCGAATTTATTCATAATCCTCCTGCAGGTCTTGGGGAGAACTCTGTCGTAATTGTTGCATCCCACAGAGGGAATACACCTGAAACTATCCAGGCTGCTAAAACTGCCAGGAAAGCCGGATCTCCGGTCATTGCGCTGACATGGATCCCCGATTCTGAAATAAGTAAAAATTGTGATTATTTACTGGGATATACTTACGGTGATGATAAGGATATCGCAGGAGAAAAGACCATGGTAGGTCTTAAACTTGCTGTAGAACTTGTTCATCAGATAGAAGGATATAAGCATTACGAAAAATTCTATGACGGAGTTTCAAAAATTGACGCTATTGTCAAAAAAGCCTGCAAGCAGGTAGAAAAGAGAGCAGAAGCTTTCGCTGAAAACTATAAGAACGAAAATCTTATATATACAATAGGCAGCGGCCCTTCCTGGGGTTCAGCATATATTGAATGTATTTGCATATTAATGGAAATGCAATGGATTAATTCTTCATGTATAAATAGCGGAGAGTATTTTCACGGTCCCTTTGAAATAACTGATGCCAATACTGTCTTTATGATTCAGATTGCAGAAGGCAAAACACGTCCGGTAGATGAACGCGCTCTCAAATTCCTGAAACAATATGCAAAACGCTACGAAGTTCTTGATGCCAAGGAATTAGGCCTTTCCGTCATTGATGCAGATGTAATCGATTATTTTAACCATTCACTTTTCAACAATGTTTTTAACGTATACAATCACAAACTGGCTGATGCCCGCCAGCATCCTTTGACCACAAGGCGTTATATGTGGAAAGTGGAATATTAGGTTAAAAGTAAAACATCAGCATACTCAGCAGGCAAAGGAGGCATGAAATTTGGCTCTAAGGGTAATAGGTATAGGCGACAATGTGGCAGATCATTATCTTCATACAAATATGATATATCCGGGCGGCAATGCTTTCAATTTTGCGGCATATGCTAAAATGCTGGGCGCAGAAGCAGCATATATGGGAGTTTTCGGTGACGATTTTCCAGGTACTCATGTATATAACACCGGCCTGGAACTGGGAATATGTTTGGACCGTTGCCGTATTTACCATGGGGAAAACGGGTGCCCCAAAGTAAAGCTGGAAAACGGAGAGCGTATTTTTGTAAGCAGCAACAGGGGCGGGGTATCAAGAGAAAGGCCTCTTACACTAGACGAAGATGATATTGCTTATATTTCTACCTTTCAACTAATTCATACAAGTATAAACAGCTATATCGAACATAATTTACCCAGAATGTTTGCTACAGGTGTACCTATATCATTTGATTTTTCAACTTATGGATCAGATATATATTTCAAAGCATATTGTCCCTATATAACTTACTCAATTGTATCCTGTGGACATTTATCACATCAGGAAACCCTTAATATGATATCCAAACTGCATGGATTTGGCTCTGGCAACGTCATTGCAACTCGCGGGGCAGAAGGTTCAATCTTCTCTGATGGACATAAAATTTACCATCAAAAAGCACATATGGTAGAGGCAATAGATACCATGGGTGCTGGTGATGCTTACTTAACAGCTTTTCTACTTAAATATATCAGTTGGAACCTGGAAAACAAAGAAAAAACGATAGACCATCAACAGCGTGAAACAGCAATTCTTGCAGTCATGGAGGAGGCAAGCAGATTCGCAGCGCAAATTTGCATGATTGAAGGTGCCTTCGGTCATGGAGTCCCATATAAAAAGTAATTTTATACAAGAAGTAACTTTATAAATAATAGATATTTACAAGAAACAGACCTGTAAAAGGAGGGGTGTCTAGAAGAAGAGTTATAAATGGTTAATTGTTAACCGGAAGCAGTAGATCATCATTCAATATCCGGCAAAAAATCCGCTCTTGAGACTGACTTGCAAAAGAATTATCAATTGTTAATTGATTTAAAAAGGAGGATATCACATGTTAAGAAAGATTAAGACGTTTCTTATAATTCTTGTTGCCATAGCAATATTGGTTTCAATGGCTGGCTGCGGAGGTTCTGCAACTAATAAAGATGCTGATAGCACTTCTAAAGATACAACTCAGACAAGTGACAGCGGAAAACAACAGCAAACAGTAATAAAATTCCTGCATAAATGGCCGGAAGCTGAACGTATGCCTTACTGGGAAGATGTTGTAGCCCGCTTTGAAAAGGAAAATCCTGACATAAAGATACAAATGGAAGCTGTAGCTGATGAACCAATAAAAGAAAAACTTCGTGTTATGTTAGGTGGTGGCAGTGTACCTGATGTATTCTTTACATGGGCAGGAGAATTCTTAAACAAATTTGTCAAAGCTGGAGCAGCCATGGATATTACTTCATATCTGGATAAGGATCCCGAATGGAAGAACAGTTTTATAGAATCCCTGTTATTAAGCGGTGCTTCAGGTGGCAAACAATATGGCATTCCTATAAGAGTAAGCGCTAAATTCTTCATATATAATCTTGAGAAATTTAAAGAAGCAGGATTAGAACCACCAAAAACATGGGATGAGTTTATAAATATCTGCGAAACTTTCAAGCAAAAAGGTGAAATACCACTCCTCTTAGGCAACCAGGCTCCATGGGCATCCTGCCATTACCTGACAACCTTCAATGCAAAACTTGTACCGGAAGATGTATGGAGAAAAGACTACCAGCCTGCCAACGGAGAATTCACTCATCCAGGGTATGTTGAAGCATTGAAACTACTGCAGGATCTATATAATAAAGGCTACTTCAATGATGCACCCAACTCCACAACCCATCAGCAGACTCGTGAAATGTTCTACACAGGAACAGGAGCAATGATATATGATGAAATGCCCAACTTTAAGCTCCGTTATGAAACAAATATGCCTGGAAAATGGGGATTCTTCATTTGCCCACCTATAGAAGGTGCTGAAGGAAATCAGAACCTGGTAACAGGAGACCCTGACATGTTTGTAGTATCCAGCAAATGTGAAAATCCTGAAGCTGCAATCCGCTTCCTGAAATTCGTAACAAACATGGAAAACAGTCAAAAACTCTGTGCGGAACTTGGATTCCAGTCCTGTGTGAAAGGTGCCGTAAACGAGTCCAATTCACTCCCACAGGTTATAGAGGCTATGAATATAATCGCAGAATCCGACGGCCTTACCGGTTGGCTGGATACAGCAATGGAAGCTTCAGTAGTTGACAAATACCTGGCAAATCTGCAGCAGCTATTCGACGGCAAATCACCAGAAGCAATCATAAGTGAAGTACAAAAAGAAGCAGCACGTGTTGCTAAAGAATATAAATAGGTAAATAGTAGAAATAAACAGAAAATAGTGAAAACATAGCATTAAAATATCATAATAATTAAAATATAGTGTGGCTATTATAATACGGCTAATTTATAAAAACACGGCTAATTTATAAAAATCCGGCAATTTATAAAATTCAACCAATAGAATTATAATGGAAAAAGAAAAGGCTTAATTGCAAGAAGAAAAGGCTTAATAAAAGTAATGATGCACTTACGGTTTAACCCCGCCGTTTGTGCATCGTTACGATTATTTTCAATCTGCAAGGAGTGAAATGCATGTACAAAAATAAAGCGGCGGTAGCGCTGTATATGGTTCCGGCATTATTATTAGTGGCATTATTTGTTTATATTCCCATCGGACTGAATTTTTGGTATAGCCTTTTCCGCTGGAGCGCATTTTCAGTAGAAAAAATATGGGTGGGCTTTGAAAATTATTCCCGCCTGTTTCAGGAAACTGACTTCTGGGTGGCCTTAAGAAATAATGTATGGTACGCCGTTATTTCAGTTATTTTCCAGGTAGGAGTTTCACTGGTTATTGCTTCGGTCTTGGAAAGCAAGATGTTTCGCCCTTTAAGCCCCGTGTTTGCAACCATTTATTTTATACCATCGGTCATTTCAATAACTATTGTAGCTTTACTGTGGCAGATGCTCCTAAATCCCAATATTGGTATTTTTAATGGCTTTTTAGAATTAATAGGCCTTGGACGTTTTGCCACCGACTGGCTGGGAAGTTCCAAAACCGCAATATATTCTGTTATAGCAGTATCTCAGTGGCAGTATATGGGTTATACCGCAATGCTTTTTATAGTAGCTATCCAAAAGATCCCTGAAGACTACTATGAAGCCGCCATGCTTGACGGAGCCAATGGAATCCAGCAATTTCGTCATATTACCGTTCCCAACTGTAAAGAAATTATTCTCTTAAATTTAACAGTCACAATTATCGGCGCCTTCAAAGTATTTGATGAAGTATATGTAATGACCGGCGGCGGCCCCGGACGTTCCTCTGAAGTATTAGGAACCTATCTGTACCGGGCGGCTTTCCGTAACGACCAAATGGGCTATGCTACTGCCATTTCCAGTGTTTTGTTCATCATTACGTTTATACTGTCCATCATACAGATCCGCATGTATAATGTTAGAGGCACAAGGTGATTATAGGAGGGTAAAGGATGAATAATGTAAAACAAAAAACAACCAAGATTTTAATTTCCATACCTCTGATTATATTTGCTTTGTCGATTCTGTATCCTCTTGTCTGGATGTTTCTGAACGGCTTTAAAACAAATGCTGAATTATTCCTTGACCCCTTTGGTTTGCCGGGCAGCTTTTCAGGAGAAAACTATATAAAAGCCTGGAAGGCAGGTATAGGGAAATATTTCTTAAATAGTGTCTTTGTGACAGCAGTAACCGCAGCAATAACCACATTCGTATGTTCCATGGCTGCATTTCCCCTTAGCAGGTACCAGTTCAAAGGACGCAACTTCTGGTTTATGTTTATTCTATGTGGTTTGATGCTCGCGCCGCAAGTCAGCCTGATTTCAAATTACAAGCTGCTGCAGGCATTGAAGCTTTATGATACTTACTTTGCCCTGATCCTTCCTTATACTGCTTTTCGTATTCCATTTACCGTATTTTTGCTTTGGTCTTATTTCATGGCTCTTCCAAGAGATGTGGAGGAATCTGCCTGTATTGATGGCTGTAACAGCTTCCAGATATTCCTCAGAATGATTTTGCCCATGAGTACGCCAATAATAGCAACTTCAGTGCTGCTCACCTCCCGTTATGTATGGAATGATTTTATGTTTTCCCTTGTGTTTACAGAATCTTCAGCACTCAAAACAATTCCCTATGGATTAAACTCCATGAAGAGCCAGGCCGACACAGACTGGGCTGTTTTATTGGCAGGGCTTGCAATAGCCGCAGTTCCGATTATCATATTATTCATAATACTGCAGAAGTATTTCGTACGGGGCCTTACTTCAGGAAGTGTGAAAGGATAATAATCATGAAATTTGCAGCCATGAATTTCCACTATATACGGTATTCTTTAGAATACTTTTTAAATTCTGTATATAGGTTAGGATTAGATACTATTGAATTGTGGGCTGCTGCCCCTCACTTTTACATTGAGGATGTAGACAGGAAGCAAATACTCTGGCTTAAGAGAGAACTGGAAGCCAGGGGACTGACACTTTGCTGCGTAACTCCGGAGCAGTGTGTATATCCGGTAAATATTGCCATACAGGATAGAACTTTACGTGACCGCAGCATAGCCTATTTTAAAAAGACTATTGATATTGCCGGTGAACTAGGGTGCAGAAAGGTATTAGTAACGCCTGGGTACGGGTATTTTAGCATGCCACGGGAAGAGGCCTGGGAGATATGTGCCTCATCGCTTTCAGTATTGGCAGATTATGCTCACAAATCAGGAGTGGAACTGCTGCTGGAATGTTTGCTTACAAGCACATCAAATATTATTAATGATAGCTATGGAATTTCCTCAATGCTAAAGGAGATAGACAGTCCGGCCCTTAACGGCATGATGGATTTCTGTCAGATGGCTGCAGCCGGACAGGGAGTAGAAGACTATTTTCATGCTTTTGGCGAACGCCTCCACCATGTGCACTTCGTAGATGGTACACCTGGCGGACATCTGGGATTAGGAGATGGGAATCTTCCTCTGTACGAATATGCTCAAAAACTTATTTCTTTTGGGTATGATGGCTATTGCTCAATGGAATTCTGCGACAAAAGGTACTATATACAGCCGGATGAAGTAATGGAAACCAGCCTGAAATGGCTGCGAAACCATAAGCTGATAGACTAATTAGCTGATCCGCCACAGAACCTATATAGAACCCCAATTATATAATCATCTTAAACTTATCTCCCACTATATATTGAATAGAACGGTGAGAGAATACATTATTGGCATCCTTGTGTATAATGTAAAGTCTAAGCAGCGGATATCCTTTGCTCAGCTGAAGATACCGGGACAGCTCATAGGTAGCGAAAGTAAGCTCCAGTTCTCTATATTCAGTTGAAAATACAATTCCATATTTTTTTTCCAATATGGCAAACATGGAACAATCATTCAGATCTTCACCAAGCAGAAACTCAAATCGCTCGGGAAATCGTGATATATCCAGGGAAACAGGAACACCATCCACATACCGGATACGTTCAATTACAATAACCTTGTCGCCCGGTTTTAAATTAAAAACTTCCATGTCCTCCATAGTTGCATCTTCAATGACCGACTTAATAACCTTTGCACCAGGTTCACAACCCATCTCCTTGCAAATCTGTGTAAATCCTTTTGCAATGGGTGTCCTGAGCAACTCACGATTTACCTTTTTTTGAGTAACAAAGGTACCTTTTCCTTGCTTTCGTACCAAAAGGTTCTCTTTCACTAACTCATTTATGGCATTGCGTACTGTATTCCTGCTTACAGAATATTTCTTGCACAATTCAACTTCGGTGGGGATACGCTCCCCGCTTTTATAGACACCTGAAGTTATTTCATTTTTCAGGATATTCTTAAGCTGATCGTACAACGGATGTGCATTATTATTCTGAAGCTGCATATAGTCCTCCCTTTCAAAAACATTTTTCTTACTTATGAATAAATGTTAGTACGTTTATTATTATTGACACATTTAAATCATACTATAACATACTATAACATACCATGTCGTAATATGTCAATCAATCCATGGACGCGAACGAATTGTTATTTTTGTTGCCAAAATGTTTGATTTTATACAAGTATGTAAAAAAATGTTTGATTATATCCAATTTTGGGAATAAAATATTATAATAAAAGGGACCTGCTATGGTTCCCGCTGAAGAAAGGTAACGATGTGGTGATGAATACAAGCCCCATTCACATTGCAATTGCAGTTCTTACCTCAGCGTTGGTCTTAGCTTTGATACATATATGGTTAATAAGAAACAAAAAATTAAAATTTTTAACCCGAAGGTATGACAACAGTGAAACCCTGTTTAAAATGGTATTTGAACAGGCTCCCATAGGATTTGCCGTTTTAAAGGACTTTAAATTTTTTTCCAAAATAAATCCTATGGTTGAAAAAATATTGGACAGAAAAAAAGAGGACATTATAGGACTTAGCTGGATGGACTTTACTCATCCTGAAGATTTAGAAAAAGAAATGGAGAAATATTCCAGGCTAAAATCAGGTGAAATTGAAAGATATTCCATGGAAAAACGCTTTCAAAAACCTGACGGTACATATGTATGGGTGGATATTTTTATTGCGCCCTTTCACAACATGAATAATACTAATGAAGATCATGAAGCGCATCAAGGTATTTACCATCTTTTAATAATCCAGGATATAAACACACGCAGGAAGACCGAGGAAGCACTCCGGGAAAGTGAACGCAGTAAAACAGTTTTCCTTGCCCACTTGCCCGGAATGGCCTATAGGTGCAAAAATGACAGGAACTGGACCATGGAATTTGTATCCCAGGGATGCTATGAACTCACAGGCTACAAACAGGAGAGCATTATTAACAACAAAGAGATCGCCTTTAACGACATAATAGCGCCAGAGTACCGGGAAATATTATGGAACGAGTGGCAGCGGGTACTCCCCATAAGAAAACCTTTTCGCTACGAATACGAGATTATAACTGCCTCCGGCCAGAGAAAATGGGTATTGGAGATGGGACAGGGAGTATATGCTTCACCAGATGGCAACGGAGTATTCATTGCTTCAAATGAAAATGGAGTAAACATACCATCCAATAATAATGAATATAAACAAGAGGAAGCAGAAGTTGTTGCTATAGAGGGCATAATCATTGACATTACCGAACAAAAAATAAAAGAAGCCCAGATTCAATATATGAGTGAGCACGACTTTATTACCGGGATATATAACCGCATGTACTATGAGAAACAAATGATTAAATTGGACAAAAAGGACTGCCTTCCTCTCTCCGTCATAATAGCTGATATTGATAGTATACGCCTTATAAACGGTGCCTTTGGCTACACATTGGGAGATAAAATCATAAGGGATGTTTCAGCGATTCTAAAAAGATGCTGCAGGCCGGGAGATATTTTGGCAAGAATAGGTGGAGATGAATTTAGCATGCTGCTGCCAAATACAACCAGCCAGGAGACAGCCGGGGTAATAAAAGCGATCGAAGAAGCCTGCGCTCAGTATAACCAAAGTGGAGAAACCAAAAAATACAAAGTAAGCCTGTCAATGGGCTATGCAACAAAAGAAAAAATAGAAGAAAGCATTGAAGATGTGATAAAAAAGGCGGAGGAACATTTAAGAAACTGCAAGTTGCTTAACCGTAACAGTTCCCACAGCAATATAATCTCATATATCATGTCAACAGTATATGAAAAAAGCCAGGAAACAGAAGAGCATGCCAAGAGGCTTGCGGTTTTGTGCAGGGAAATAGGAGAAAAGCTCAACCTCTCCCAAAAATGTCTCGCAGAGCTGGAATTACTGGCTATGCTTCATGATATAGGAAAGGTAGGTATAGACAATGAAATACTCAAAAAACCTGATGTATTAACTGATGATGAATGGGTAATCATGAGGACCCATCCTGAAATTGGATATAGAATCGCAAAATCTTCCTTTGAGTTGGAACCTATAGCAGAATATATTCTTGCCCATCATGAACGCTGGGACGGAAAAGGTTATCCCATTGGGCTCAAAGGTGAAGAAATACCTTTGCTTTCAAGGATTCTTGCTGTTGCAGACGCTTTTGATGCAATGACAGAAAGTAGAGTATACCGAAGTTCACTAACAAAGGAACAGGCCGTTGAAGAAATAAAGAGAAATGCCGGTACACAGTTCGATCCTGTTATAGCCCAAATATTTATTGAAAAATAAGATTATAAAAATATAATTAAATTAATGAAGCAAAATTACCTATTGTGTCTTCTCATGAGGGAGAAAAACCTATGATAAAAGCATTTGCTGTGTTAATTTTACTAAGCATTATCCTGACCTGCCCGGTAAGCGCAAGAAGTGAGATTCTTACTGTTTCCAACGACTTTTCAAATATGTTTAATGAACATGGAGCAGTTATGTTGGTTATCAACCCTCAAGATGGAGCAATTCTTTATGCAAACAACGCTGCATTATCATTTTACGGCTACTCTAGAGAAGAACTTCTGTCAATGAAAATCTCTCAAATTAATACTTTAACTACCGAAGATATTCAGAAGGAGATGGCGGCGGCAGTATCAGAACAAAGAAACTATTTCATTTTCAAACATAAATTGAAAAGTGAAGAAATACGCAGTGTAGAGGTATTTTCCTATCCGGTGCGGTATGAAGGAAGAGAAGTTCTATATTCAATTATACATGACATATCAGAAAAAGTTCTGTTAGAGCAAAAAGAAGAAAGGATGATCATTGTTGCAAATAATTACCGGAGCTATTATTATAGCAATATTACTGGTATTACTAATACTGCTGGCAAGGAATCATAAAATAATTATACAATCCAAAAAAGAAATAGATAATTTGAATGAATTAAAACAAACATTTATTGACGCAAATAAAGATCTAATGTATCTAAAAGATGAAAATCTGAAATATGTTTTCATAAATAAAGCAGTTGAAGCTTTCTATAATAAAAAATCCGAGGAGATTATCGGACAGGATGACTTTAGCCTGACAGAAGAAGAATTTGCCCTTAAACGTAGAAAAACGGATATGGCAGTCCTGGAAAAAAATGCCTTAATCATTGACGAGGTAGTATGGCAGGGACGTACCTATAAAACCACAAAATTCCCTGTTAAATTAATGAATGGACGTTACGGGGTAGGGGCTTATGTAACAGATATTACCGATGAAAAAGAATCAGATAAAAAACAAGAAAAAAGAATACACCGCTATAAAGTACTTGCAGATATATTTACCCATAGCTTTAAAGACAAGCAGGAGCAGATGGACTATGTCCTGAATGAAGCTATTAAACTTACCGAAAGTCATTGTGGATGCATATTTTTATATGATGAAGAAAAAGAAGAATTGCACTTAAGATGCCTGGCAGGAGATGTAACTAATGAAGTGGATATAGCTGAAGTGAAAAGAAAATACCATTTAAATGATGCAGGCTTGTGGGGAAAAGTTATTCTAAAGAAGGAGCCTGTGGTAATAAATGATTTTGAAAATTCTCATCATGAGATAAAGGTATTCCCTGAAGGTTATGTTAAGATAGAAAAATTAATGTTGGTCCCAGTTGTAATTGATGACAGAATTAAGGCTGTTGTAGGTCTGGCAAATAAAAAAGGTGTATATGACAATAATGATGTATATGAAATAGATTTTCTAATGAACGGCACATGGAATGCTATAGAGAGAAGGGATGCCCAGGAAAAACTTTTCCAGGAACGGAATAAATATCTCCAGATACTAATCTCCATAGGTGATGGTGTTATAGTAATTGACAAAAATGGATATGTGGAGATGCTGAATAAAGCTGCAGAAAGGCTGACAGGATGGTCAAAGACGGAAGCCCGCGGAAAACATTACAAAGAAATATTTAAATTATCCCATGAACAAGAAGGTATGGAAATAACAGATCCTGTTGCAGAAGTTTTTGCGACAGATACTGTGCAAGTTTTAGGCAACCATGCCATGCTTACTTCCAAAGACGGCACAAAGTACTATCTGGAAGACAGCGCTGCACCAATAAAAGACGACATGAACCAGACTATTGGAGTTGTACTTGTTTTCAGGGATGTAACCGAAAAGAAAGAACAGCGTAAAAAGATTGAATTCTTTAGTTTCAGGGATACATTAACAGGCCTGTATAATAGAAGGTTTTTTCAGAACGAGATTGAGCGCCTGGACAATAAAGAAAATTTGCCTCTCTCTATCATTATGGCAGATGTAAACGGATTAAAGCTGACAAACGACATCTTTGGACACAGCTATGGGGACATCCTGCTGGAAAAGATATCAGATGTTTTCAAAAGGGTTTGCCGGAAAGAAGATATAATTGCCAGGTTGGGCGGAGATGAGTTTGTTTTGGTCCTCCCTAAAACAACCTATAAAGATGCGGAAAAAATAATTAAACGGATTAAGAAAGAATTTTCCCTGGAAAAGGTGAAAACTGTTAAATGCAGCATCTCTATGGGCGTAGATACAAAGGAAAAAATGGAGGAGAATATTATAGATGTTATAAACAGGGCGGAAGAAAGGATGTATTTGGCAAAAACAATCGAGAACAAGGAACTGGAAAGCACTGTGGTAGAAAATATTATTACTGCTCTCCATGAAATCAGCAAAAGAGAAGAAGAACATTCCCAAAGAGTAAGCGAACTTTGCAAGGAATTTGGAAAAATACTTAACTTGCCCGAAGTTGACATACGCAAACTTACTGAAGCAGGATATCTTCATGATATAGGGAAGATAGCGCTGGATCATGATTTACTAAGAGAGGGAAGACCTATTGATTCCCATCAAAAGAACGAGATAAAAAAACACTCTATTGTAGGATATAGAATTCTTAATTCTTTTGAGTGTACATTAGATTTGGCAGAAACAGTGTTGGCCCATCATGAAAGATGGGATGGAAAAGGCCATCCCAAAGGTCTAAAGGGAAACGAAATACCTCTGCTTGCAAGGATAATAGCCTTAGCTGAAAGCTATGACCGTATGATACATGGTTATGGCAGAAATAAAGTAATGAGTAAAGAAGAGGCCATAGAAGTAATCAGGCAAAATGCCGGGGTAAAATTCGATCCTCACCTCTCGGAAATATTTATTAATATGGTTACGAAAAATAACATAAATAGTCATTGAAAAAAATATGTCTATTATGTTATACTCTAACTTGTGCGTTGAATTATCCTGTCTTAAGCATAATTGCAGTAAAAATGTATTCAATGCTCTGCTACCCGTGAGCTAAAATAAGTTTTTTATAGATTAATAATTATATTTTAGGAGGGTGTGAGGCTAAAGTGTTTTTTATAAGCAAGGAAAAGAAAATTGAAAGCTGGGCAAAGAAAAAGAATTCCGAAGCTCTGGCAAAATTAGTTACCGATTCAAATGTTGATATCCGTGTAAAGGTTGTCAATGCATTAAGTGAAATAGGTGACTATAGAGCGGTAACTGCTTTGATAACTGCCTTAAAAGATTCTGATGCAAAGGTCAGAATGGCAGCTCTTGATGCTTTTATTAAAGTAAAAGATCAAAGAGGAAAAGAACATATCAGGTATATTATCGAGCACGACCCGGTAGCAGAAGTAAAAGAAAAAGCTGTAAAAGCTTTAAGTGTGCTTGCCGGCAAAGGATTGTAATAATATTTTTATTAATAAGAGAGAGGACGTTTCTGGCTTTCGGCTATTTACCTTTATTGGCCAGGCAACGTCCTCCCGTATTTTTATTAATCCCTGTACTTTAAAAATGACCTGTGTTTCCTGAGGGCTCTTGGTTTTCCAAGAATTTCAGAAAAGATAATTCCTGTTACAACGCTTTCTTTATCAAGTTTAATAATGTGATCCATAGGACTTATTTTTTCCCGGGTAGCATGGTTATCTGAGACTTGCAGGCTTGATTGCCTGTCAAATTCATAAGATAAACCGGAATCAGCATATTCACGGGATTTTTCACTTCTTTCCGGAATGTCTTCAGGTTTCTGTAACCTTTCAGGTTCAATTATTCTTTTTACCGGTCTTGAGCCTGGTATTGTCAAAGGTCTTGCACCATGCCTGTAACTTCTTGGAGAAACCGGAGACTTTGGCATCCTATTATTCATCATATTGTTCATCATGTTATAAAAACCATTCATTTTCTTTGCCCTCTCTATTTCTTATCATCAGGCTGGTTTTCGTTCTTGCCGGCACTGGAAATGGCTCTTCTCATCTGGGTGTCAGAAATAATATTTTCCATATTATAATAATCCATAACACCAAGTTTACCTTCTCTGAGAGCTTCTGCAATTGCTTTGGGAACTTCAGCTTCGGCTTCTACAACCTTGGCACGCATTTCAACAACGTAAGCCTTCATTTCCTGTTCCCTTGCCACAGCCATTGCTCTTCTTTCTTCTGCTTTGGCCTGTGCAATACGCTTGTCGGCTTCAGCCTGGTCAGTCTGGAGCTGAGCACCAATATTTCTTCCTACATCCACATCGGCAATATCAATGGACAGAATCTCAAAAGCAGTACCTGCATCAAGACCTTTTTCCAGAACAGTTTTGGAAATCAAATCAGGATTTTCAAGGACTTCTTTATGTGAAACCGATGAACCAACTGTGGTTACAACACCTTCACCAACTCTTGCTATAATAGTCTGTTCACCTGCTCCACCTACAAGCCTGTCAATATTTGCTCTGACAGTAACTCTGGCTTTTGCCTTAAGCTCAATACCGTCTTTAGCAATTGCAGCAATTACGGGAGTTTCTATTACTTTGGGGTTAACGCTCATCTGTACGGCTTCAAGAACATCTCTTCCTGCCAGGTCAATAGCTGCAGCTCTTTCAAATCCCAAAGGGATATCTGCTCTCTGGGCTGCAATAAGCGCATTTACAACTCTGTCAACATTACCTCCTGCAAGATAATGGGCTTCAAGCTTGTTTCTTGTTTATTGATACATCTATTCCGGCCTTTACTGCTTTAATCATGGGATTTACAACTCTGGAGGGTACTACTCTTCTTAATCTCATTGCAATAAGAGTAAATATGCCTATTCTAACACCGGCGGCATAAGCTGAAATCCATAGCCCAACGGGCACGAAGCTGAAAAACAGTGAGAAAAACAAAATTATAGCAGTAATTATGAAAAATACTATCAAAGCTTCCATGTAAAATCACCTCATCATTATTATTTTTATTCTGCTGTACTTTATTCTACAGCTCTTACTACGATGCGCCTGCCTGACACATCAACTATTTTTACTTTTGAATTCTTGGGAATAAACCTGCCTTCTGTAACTACATCCAATATTTCACCATCAAATTCAGCGGAACCGGAAGGACGGAGAATGGTTAATGCTACACCTTCCTTGCCAATGTAATTCTCAAGAGATTCTACGCTGGTATAACCTTCATCTTTTTTTAATGAATCGGATAGTACGAGTACTTTTTTCAGCCTTCCCCGGGAAGCTGAACGTAGTACAAGTAATAGTGCAACAACAATGATAACCAATATAATGGCTGTCATAATCAATGCATCAAGGAATGACTTAGCTGTAATTATTATGCCTAAAATAAGAAGAATAATTCCTGTTATTCCTGCTACTCCAAAACCGGGATTAAACATTTCCACAATTATTAGGAATAAGCCGGAAAAGAGCAGGAGAGCCTGGATAAGGCCAATGTTATATACAAAATCAAGTGGACCCATAATACACCCCCTTTATCTAAATCAATTATATAATATTTTGTAAGAGAAATAAACAGAAGACAGGCAAAAGGAAGTTAACGATTTACACGCATATTGTTCGTTTCAGCTACGAAGCACAAGATAGAGGGACACTTCTTATGGCAAAAGAAATGCCCCTTGCACGAGCAAGGAGTGTCCCTCTACCTCATGCTCCGTAAGCTTTGCTCATATATGTGCTTAGCAAATTGTTAACTTATATATTAAAGTATATGAAATAGTATTTAAAAGAATATACAAAGGAATATATAAAAGAATCTGGTTGTATGGTGACACTTATTCAGAAAAGTGATAATATTAACTTAAGGAGTTCCGAAAATCGGAAAAAATTCTGAAAGAAATCAGAAATTTTGCCTTACATTATTTATGAGGAGGCTGATGAGATGAAAGTTGCATTTTCTACGCTGGGATGCCCGGACTGGACCTGGAATGATGTGGTGTCCACCGCCAAAGACCTTGGATATGACGGTATTGAAATACGAGGAATTGGTTCAGAGCTGCATGCTCCTGACATATTAGAGTTTTCTGATGAGAACATAGATAATACACTGGAGAGGTTAAATAAGCTTGGACTTGAAATACCCTGTCTTACTTCTTCCTGCTTCCTGTTTGAAAAGGACAGGGCTGAGATCAATTTGAAAGAAGGCAGGGAGTATGTGGACCTGGCACAAAAACTGGGAGTGCCTTTTGTAAGGATGTTGGGAGATAGAAATCCCGAACCTGGAGAGAAAATAGATTTCCATACAGTTAAGGAGAATATTTCTGAGCTTGCCAGCTATTCTGATGGAAAGGGAGTTAAAGTACTTATTGAGACCAACGGGTTTTTTGCCGATCCGGCTCAGATACTGAAACTCCTGGATGCAGTAGGAAGCGGTAATCTTGGGGTTCTTTGGGATATCCACCACCCCTACAGGTTTATGAATGTTTCTGCAGATGAGGCTTATAAGGCTCTTAAGGATCATATTTGCCATGTACATATGAAGGACTCGGTTGTCCAGAATGGAAAGATAAAGTACAAGATGCTGGGCCACGGGGATGTGCCTGTGTTTGAGGCACTTAATCTGTTAATGGAAGACGGCTATAAGGGATATGTGTCTCTGGAATGGGTGAAGCGCTGGCTAAGCGATCTGGAAGAGCCGGGAGTTGTGTTTTCGCATTTTATAAGTCGAATTAGAAGAGCGATAGGAAAGTAAGATAGTAAGGGATAGTAAGGACTGATTCACACGCATATGATTCACTGTTATATGCTTTGGGAATCTGTCCTTACTTTTATATTTGAGGTGATTCGCTACTGTTGGGAAATAATTTAAAAATTTACAATATTATGGTAAAATGTGCCTGATGTTAAAATTTTTTAAATTATTTCGGAGGAACTTGATGAAATACAGGGTTATAATACCTTTGTTGGCTGCGATAGCCTTGTTTGTGTCAGGTTGTGGTAGTGATAATGTTGTTTTGGGCCCTAAAAGGGGAGTGGAGGAATATATTGAAGATACCATCCCTGTAAAGGGTCTGGCTAATCTGGATGTGTCAATTGAAAGTGGAAATCTTGAAGTCTATACTTGGGATAAGGATGAAGTTAAATTAGAAATCACCAAGCGGATTAGGGGACAGGAAGATGAAGAGGCCCTTAAGAAAAAGCTTGGTGATTTTAGTATAGATATTAATAAAGATGAGAATGTTGTTTCAGTACAGGCTGCTTATAAGGGGTCTACAAAGAATCCTGTCGATATAAGTACCGATATAAGGATGTATATTCCTAAGAAAGCAGCTTCTTTTGATTGTAATGTTAAAGTGGGGCAGATTAAGTTTTTTGATGATATAAGGTGCAACCTGAATTTTTTAATTGACAGGGCTAATGTTAGTATTAACAGAATGATAGGTAAACTTTCTTTAAATGCTGATATGTGTGATCTTAAGGTTTCTGAAGGGAGAATGCTTGAGGGTTCCAATGTGAAGATTAATATGGGTAATATTTATGTTAAGTCTGAGTTTGGGGATGAGGGAACTTATTTTTTTGATACAGGAATGGGTAGTCTGGAGGTTAATTTGCCGGATGGTTCTCCGGTGACTATTGAGTGTGTGGGCAGCCTGGAGGTTAATGAGTTTCCGGAGACTGGGCATGATACAAAGGTGTCGCTGAGAAGCGGGATGGGGAAGATTGCGGTGAGGAAGTATTAGAGGGGAAGAGGAAGTGGAAGTATTGCTCAGTGTGATTTGCCGCATAACATGAACTTCAGCAACGGATTGTAAATATATAAGCCTGCGAAAAATCCTACCCGGCATATTCGCCGTCCTGGCTCAGATGCCGGCTCGCGGCGTCCGTGCCGCGAATTACGGATTTTTCTTGCCTTATACATAAACAATCCGTAAGCTTCGTTCATACGTTATGCTTTGCAAATCACACATGAGCAATACAATTGAATTAACAGAGAGTGGTTATGTTAATTGGGATGTAGTTTTATTATAGATTATCCGTAAGCTTTGTTCATATGTAATGCTCAGTAAATCACACATGAGCAATACATAAGAGATAAGAGTTAAGTATACAGATATAGTTCGACAGCACAACAGTTTTAAATTAGAGATAGTAAGATTAAAGTAGTGAACGTTATGCTTAGCAAATTACTCATGAGCAATACATATGAAAAAAGAGATATAACATGGATTATCGTCTAATGGATGGTATTACTTTTGTTGCTATTATTGCGGCGACTGTGCAGAGGATTGCGTCTTTTATTATAAATGGCATCAAGCCTGTGGTGATGGCATACATGAAGGTTATGTCTGTGTTTTTAAGATAAAACTTAGATATGAAGTATACGTAAGGTATTCCAATGGCATATATTGCTACCAAACCTGACATGATAGATATAAGGGTATTTCTAAAGTTATGTGTATTAAGCAGTTCTGATATTTTTCCAATAATATAGGCTCCTGCAATGAAACCTAAGATATATCCAAAGCTTGGTTTAAATATGTACATTAGCCCGCCTCCTTGTGTGAATACAGGCAGACCTGCTAAACCCAGTACTGCATATATTATCTGGGATAGTGCTCCAAGCCTTGAGCCAAGTAGTATTCCTGCTAGTGTACAGAAAAAAGGCTGCAGAGAAAAAGGTACTACCGGGAGGAAAATTTTTATATATGCTCCTACCACCATTAATGCTGAGAAAAGTCCAGTTATTACCATATCTTTAGTTTTAATCTTCATATTGAATCCTCCCGAGAATTGTTTTAAACTATAATACATAAATGAGTTGCATTTGTCAACCAAAAAATAAATTATGGTTGACAATATGATGGTGGGCAGTTGTTATCTTAAGTTATAGGGGCATTCTCAGGGAATATTACAGTGATAATTATGTAAATATGTTGTTTTAAGATAAATTGACAAAATACAAGATAATAGTGTTTATAAGGCTTTAAACTATAATGATACCAGAAATTAAGACAGACAAAACGGCCAAAATAAGTTAGAATGGAACTATGGAAAAGAGAAGAAATTTTACACCGGAAGAAAAAGCAAAAATAGTGATTGAGGTCTTAAGGGA